>JAGBGA010000110.1 GCA_017936185.1 Alphaproteobacteria bacterium
AACGGGAATCGAACCCGTATTGTCAGAATGAGAATCTGGTGTCCTAACCGTTAGACGATGGGGGCATAAACGAACACAATAATATACTTTTTATCTGTTTATTTCAAACGAAAGTTTTACTTGCGCCACAAAAAAATATGCCCTAGGATTACATGCATAATGGCCGGGTCAATACGTCGATTTTTTACAAATGTTATATGCGGCTGTGTCTATAACAAAGACACGCGCAAGCGTCTGCGCGTTATCTTGAATTCGCCAATGATTGACAGTTTGCGCTTTATCAAGAAAAATACCGGACTTCGATTAAAGAAAGTAAAAACTTTTATTGGGTACCAGGCGCGCAATTTATTAATCAGTATTAATGACAAATACATATTTAAGTTTCCCCTTCGGCGTAGTAATTCGCGCGAATTGACCATGCGGGAATCGCGTATTGTTGACGCATTTGCGCGTATATCGCCGATATATATACCGGCGGTGGATGTTTTTACGCATCGTGGTGTACTTGTTCGTCGTTATGAATTCATTCATGGCACGCAACTTCGTCAAATGCCAATTGATGTTGCGATGGCGAACATTGATACATTGGCACGCCAGATTGCGCGTTTTATATACGAAATTGGAATGTCAGACCCCGATACACTTCGTGATTTAAAGCCAACCCCCGATGCCCGGCCGGGATACATGTACGGTTGGTCCCAAGGCGACATTTGTGATAACTTTATTGTCGACATGAACACAATGAAGATTATTGCATTTATTGACTGGGAAGATTGTGCCTTTGGTGATTATTCGGGCATTTTTACCATTAACAAGCGTTCGCCACATCGTGAATTAATGGCGGCCACATTGCGCGAATACGACCGTCTTTTCCAAGAACGAAATAAATAACTTTTTTATTTTACTTTTTCTGCTTTTTTTGCCATCCAAATAATTTGTTGTTGTTCGTCACGAAACATTGCAACCGGGATTTTAAAGACGTCTGTTGTGTCGTCGTCCGGGCGATGAACGGCCTTGGTGAATGTTCCGATGTGTGTCGCCTTGGACATCGTTTTTTCAAGATACTGCAATACTGTTCTATTGTCTGGTGCCGACATTAAATTTCGTGGAAAGATATTGTCTGTATGAAAAACGGCTTGGTATATTTGTTCAGCTTCCATATACTCAAAAAGTCGCCAATCGTTTTGCGAAATCCATTCGTATTTGCGCCAATCTTTGATTGGGTTGTGTGCCAATTCGTTAATAATTTTTTCAAATTTATACCCCAGGTTTGTTGCTTTTATATATTCGACGTTTGCGCGCGCCCCATTTACCGATATTACCGATGTTGTTAAATCAGAATCCCGAATAAATCTTGGTCGATTGGCGGCGTGGAACATCTTGCATGTTTCCAATGTGCATTCAGGTATTTCGACGTGTGCGTTTTTGCATTTGTATAAATCGTTAATTGAATAAAGATTTATCGCAATCGGGCAGGGTAACTGAAAGTCAACCGTCTGTCGGCTTTGTGTTGCTTTGTTTGGACTGAACGTTGTGTATTCCAGTGTATTTGGTGTTGTATTTGTCAAAAATACGCATGCATGAGCGCGTTGTCGTTCGCGTTCGTATTTATTGCGCGCCGATACAGGGGTCGCAATTCGTATGTGGTTTTTCAATATATTTGTGTCCAAATCAAAAGAATACATCGGCATTTCCTGTGTTTTTTTGTGAATATTATAAAATCAACCACCAAAAGCAATAAAAATATGCACCGGTATTGACAAATGAAAAATCGGTACAGATCGGACGAGCACA
>JAGBGA010000111.1 GCA_017936185.1 Alphaproteobacteria bacterium
CCCGCCGAAATCATACGTGTCAGGGTATCTTTATCTTCGCATTTTGGACCAATTGATGCAGTGATTTTTGTATATTTGTTCATTACTTTTCCTTAATCTAACCTAAAATTTGTTTTCTTGATTTTTACGTTTTATGATATATCATAAACACATCAAATAAACAAGGGGAAAACAGAAATGAAACAGGCAAATCATGGCGCAATTGATAACCAACAATTGTTAAGTATTATCGAACGAATCGAAAAGCTGAATGAAGATACGGCCGCAATCGCCGCAGATATCAAAGAAATTTACAGCGAAGCAAAATCTGCAGGGTTCGATCCAAAATATATTCGCCAGATGATACGTCTTCGCAAGTTGGACCCAGACGAACTGGACGAAGCAGACGAATTAACCCAGATGTATCGTAACGCGTTGGGAATATAATGAAGAACTTTACAAAGAAAATTGAAGATTTTAACTGCGCCCATTGTGGCGCAGTTGTGCATGGTAATGGATATACAAATCATTGTACGCAATGCCTTTGGTCGCGACATGTCGATAATAACCCAGGCGACCGCGCCGCAACATGTGGCGGAATGATGAAACCAATCCAAGTCGAAGCAGATGGAAACAGATTTGTTATTACCCATAAATGCCAAATTTGCGGAAAAATAAAACGACAAAAAACATCAGACCAAGATAATATCGATGCAATTATTGAATTGTCGCGCGATAATTCTTTTATTTTTGGAAAATAATCCTATACTTGGGGTATGCGGGATTTTATCGATAATCAATATCAAAATTTATTTTTATACGTACCGTTCTTGATGGCGTTCGGGGCGGCGGTGTATTTCGCGTTGCCAACAGAACCAGATTTTATGTTTATGCCAATTGTCACAATTATAATGGCGGGATGTATGCTTATAAAACGCATCCCGGTCATTTTGCGGGCGGTGTTTATATTTGTGTTTGGGTTTTGCTGGGCCTGTACGTATACACATGCAATTAATACACCCAAGATTTCACGTGACATGCATAATGTTCAAACAATTGGAACCGTTGAAAATATTGACTTTGCCGATGATAAAACAAGACTTTATTTATCAATACCCGCAGACGATATAAACGCCGGTGTCGGGAATGCGGTTGTTCGGATGTCTTGGCGTGACGCGGATAATAATATAAGCATTGGTGACAAGGTATCGGTCAGTGGTGGTTTATTTATGCCAAGCAGTGCATACGTACCCGAAACATTTGATTATGCACGATGGGCGTACTTTAACAACCTGACCGCCATTGGATACGTCAAGGATATTAAAGTAATTCAAAAGACCGAACAAAATAATATAAATACACTGCGCAACTTTTTGCATGTGCGCGCAAATTCTTTCCTTGGGGACAGTTTGATACTTGGATATAAAAACGCCGTTCCAAAAGATGATGGGAAAATATGGACCGCAACCGGTATCGGGCATGTTTGGTCAATAAGTGGCTTTCACATGACATTGGTTGGCGGTTGGTTGTTTGCGTTCTTTATGCTGATATTCCGCAGTGTTCCATACATAACAAGAAGAATACCGGCAAAAATTCCGGCCCTTTGTTGCGCATGGTTTGGATTGGGGTTTTATTTAATATTGTCCGGGTTGGATGTGGCAACAATTCGTGCATTTTTAATGACAACGTTGGTATTTATGGCGTTCATCTTTGGACGAAATGCAATTTCACTTCGCAATATCGCGTTGGCATTTTGTTTGATATTCTTGATTAATCCACACTTTGTTATGCAGGCGGGATTTCAGTTATCTTTTTCAGCCGTATTCGGATTGGTGTGGTTGTATTCTGTTGTAAAACCAAAAATGCCAAAGAATAAATTTTTGAAAATTATTTATGCGTGCGTTTTAACGTCTGTGGTGGCAACTGTTTTTACCGCACCATTTGTTGCAACACACTTTGGCGCAATTCCAATTTACAGTATTATTGGCAACTTGGTTTTGTTACCGATATTTTCATTTGCAATTATGCCATTGGTATTGATTGGGGTTGTGACGTCTTTGTTTGGAGTTCATGCACCAATTGATATTGCACATATGATATATAATTGGACACGCAATATGGCAATTGTGATTTCAGAAATGCCGTTTTCAAATATAAGTGTGCCGCATATTTCAAATGTCGCATTAATGTGTTTTATTGTGGCATTTATGGCATTGGTGTTTATTAAACCAATCAAAGTCAAAGTAAATTATATTCTTTTTGGAATATTGGTGTCAATCGGGGTGATAACGGTGTACATGACGCCAAAGCCAATATTTTATGCGTCACATGACAATGAACTGGTTGCGTTTGTGGATGACGATGGAAGACTTGAATTCAATAAATCACGTGCATCAAATCATTACTTTGCATTTGACACATGGAAGGCACGCAATAACGAACCAACAGATACGCCGAATAAACGGCGCAAACATAACCAAGGTGTGTATCATTACAAAAATATTGTTTATATACAAAAGTTTGTCCCACTGATGAACAACATAAACAAATTATGCAATGACGATGATGTCAGATATATCGTTTCTTATTTCAAGATAGATGCACCAAAATGCGAACACAAATTATTACGTGGTGGCTTTGTTATATACCCAGATAATTCTGTAAAATTTATTCAAAATAATCGTTGGTGGAATTAATAGTCTGCACGAACAAAGTACAGTCCAGATGCCGGTGCTCTTGGCCCCGCCGCACTGCGATTTTTCGCAGCAAAAATTTCATCGATATCATACGGCTTGCCCAGGCCAATTTCAACCAGTGTTCCAACCAAGTTGCGAACCATATGATGCAAAAATGAACGGGCGGAAAATTCAAATACTATTTCGTCGCCGTTGCGTGTTATTTCAACCCGGTCAAGTGTCTTGACGGGGGATTTTGCCTGGCATTCAGATGCGCGAAAACTGGTAAAATCATGATTGCCAACCAAGCGGGCCGCCGCCGTACGCATGGCATCAATGTCAAGTGTGCGCGGAACCCAATAAACACGATTTTTGTTCAACACAGGGGCCGCAGAACGATTTAAAACAACATACTTGTAATGACGCGCGACACACGAAAAACGCGCGTTAAAATCATCGGGCACACGTTCGCATGACAACACAGACACCGGTTGATTTGTTAAATAAAAATTCAACGCACGCATAACAGTATTTGCTTCATTGTCCAATGGCAAATCAAAATGCGCCGTCATCGAAATCGCATGAACCCCAGAATCAGTCCGACCCGCGGCAACAACATCCGGACGCAGGCCACAAAATTTTTCAATCGCGTCTTTTATGATGGATTGCACAGATGGGCCTTGGCGGTTTTCTTGCCAGCCAATCAAATCTGTTCCATCATATTCAAGATTAACGCGATATCGTGTCATAATTTATTATCTTTGATTTTCAATAATGCATCGACACTTTGCGCAACGCAATACGTTTGCACGTCGAACAGCATCGGTTGCATTTCTTTCTTGGGAAATGCCGCATGTTTCACAGTTCATACCAATGCAACTTAAACATGAACAACGACCGTTGTCATTATGTTTTGATGGCGCAACATATTCCGCGCGATTGGCACAAAGACGCTTTTCAGATTGTGACATTCTTTTCTTCCTTTATTTTTTCTTAACGAGTTTTAATAAGGCCAGATGCATATCTGCAGATTTTGCAGATTTCCCTGTGGCTTTCTTGAGCCGATGGTGTACCATGATTCCGCGCATATATTTCGCATTCCATCGTACAATCAGACTTTTCACATTCCAAACATGGACACATATAGTTAATTGCATTTACAGCAACACGTTCAGACCAATGTTTACAATATGGTTGTTTATTTGTATATTTAAAGCACAAAGGGCTTCTGTTAAGTTCACTCATACCTTATTCACCTATTTTTATTTCTGCGCCACGAAGACCGTTTACAAAACTTTTCCAATCCATTGGGTTTTTTCCAGACGGCTGAAGACGCAGAATGTGTAAGTTACCATCAATTATTTCTGTTTTCAATATTTTTACATCAATATTGTTTATTTTTGTGCGCCCTGCCCCCAATGCACGAATTTGATTGTGTATCGCATATGCATCACGCGACCAATCAATTAATTCGTCGTCACCCGTCCATTTATGCGTATACGTCGGTTCGCCACATTGTGGCTTTGGAACATATGATGATGGATTTGCCAAAAATTCAACCATCATATCGGACGCAATATTTGATACCATTTCTTCAATCGATTTGTTATCGGCATTTATTCCAATATCAAAATCACGCGACATATAAATATCACCGGCATCCAGTTCAGGTGTCATTTTTATCAAACAAACCGCACTGCGCGTGTCACCATTATAAAGCGCCGTACGAATTGGTGATGGACCACGATATTTCGGCAGTGCACTTGGGTGAATATTAACACATGGCGCAGATGACAAAACGTTATCGCGCAAAATTACACCATATGAAATCACAACAACCATATCAGGGGACTATTTATATTCATTTATGTTTGTGTGAACGGTTAAATTGTTTTCACACGCCCAGACATGCACCGGTGATGGGGTTAATATTTTTTTGCGACCGGTCGGCTTTGGCGCACGCGTAAAGACCGCCATAATTTCATGACCAGAATTCTTAATCGCGTCAAAAATCGGAACGACAAAGGCGTTTGTGCCCATTAAAACCAATTTCATTTTTTAAACTTCTTGACTTTGCGCATTAACATTTCACGACGAACAGGCGATAAATGGTCAATAAAAAGTGTACCATCAAGATGGTCTGTTTCGTGTTGAACAATACGGGCCGGAACACCCGACATTTCCGCCATCTTGGCCGCACCAGTTTCATCGGTCCATTCAACAATAACACTTTCGGGACGCGTCACATTCGCATAGACAGGCAGGCCATCATTGCCCAATACAGACAAACAGCCTTCTTCCATTGTGCATGTTTGGGCACCACGTGATACGATTTTTGGATTTATCATGCGAAATACAGTTTCAGAATCAGGATCCATCATGACAAGAAAGCGCGACAATATGCCAACCTGGGGCGCGGCAAGACCAACACCATTTTGCGCACGCATCATTTCAACCATTTCGTCCATGGTCGATAATAATTCCGGCGTTATATTGTCAACCGGCGCACATTCAGTGCGCAAAACCAAATCACCACAAAGTTTCATTTGCAACATTTATAAAACCTCTTATAATGCATAATAGCAAAGGATTTGGAAATGACAACGTATATTTTTGTATTATTGTTTATTATTATTGTTTTATTGTTGATATTATTGATGCGACGCCCGATGGTTGATATATCGGCACTTCGTGAAGATAACGCCAGACTTCGCGAAAGATTGGCCGAACGATTGGGCGCACTTAGCCAAAATGCAATTGAATTGAAAAATATCAGTGGCGATATCGCAAACTTTAAAAATATATTGATGGGAAACAAGCAGGCACGCGGAACATTTGGTGAACGCCAACTGGAAGATTTGGTCGCCGATGTCATGCCGCCGGAAAGTTACGCATTTCAAAGCGTTCTTGAATCCGGCGTCAGACCCGACTGTATAATAAGATTGCCATATCCGCCCGGCGATATGATTATAGACAGTAAATTTCCACTGGAAAGCTTTAACAAAATGATGCAAGACCAAAATGACGGAATGGCACGAAAACAATTCGAACTTGATGTGCGAAAACATATCGACGCAATTGGTGAAAAATATATAATCCCCGGCAAGACCGCCGAATCGGCAATGATGTTTATTGCATCTGAATCTATATTCGAAGTGCTTCATCGTGAATTCCCAAACACAATTGAATATGCCGCACGACGCAAAGTCTTTATCGTTTCGCCGTCAACATTGTGGGCAACGCTGAATACGATTCGTGCGGTGTTGTCGGACATAAAAATAAAGCGCGCCGCGGCAAAAATAAAAAAAGAACTTGATATGCTGTTGTTGGACTTGGGTCGGTTAACCGAACGCGCCGCCAAGGTAAATCAACACTTTGCATTGGCACAAACAGATATAGAACAATTGCAAACATCGGTGTCAAAAATAACACCACGTGCAGAAAAAATTCGCGCAATGGATTTCGGTGAAGATTAATTTGTTAATTGAAAATATGCAAATGCCTTGCAGAATGTAAAATCATTGCTATAATTTTGACAGCGATAAAAAAAGGAATATTTATGCTGAAAAAAACAGATGTTGTATTGTTTGATTTTGATGGAACGCTGTCGGGACTTGATTCAAACGTTGCGTTTGCAAGATATTGCTTTCGCCGAAGCGTGCGCCCATGGTTGTTCTTGCCGTTGATGGGAATATGCGGAATTTGCAGATGGATAAAGCCAGATGGTGTTTGGTGGCGCGAAAATATTCGACGCTTTGTGACGCCAAGTATGATAAAAAAATTCGCACCGGGATTTATCAAGCAACATAAACGCGAAAGGTTTGGTTGGGCAAAAGAACGCGTGCAAAGCGAACGTGACGCCGGACGTAAAGTATTGATGATTTCGGCAAGTCCGGATTATCTGTTACCACAATTGGTGCGCGATATGAAATTTGATGCGGTGTTTTGTTCAAAAATGAACAAGAAAAAACCATGGAAATATGAATTTTTATGCTGGGGACAGAATAAGGTTTACGCAATGGACGAATGGGCAAAAGAAAATAAAATAATCCCAAATGTCGTTCGTGCTTATTCAGACAGCAAATCTGATTTACCAATGATGGAAATCGCAGATGAACAGGTTTGGATTGATAAAAAAACAGGTATGCGAAAAGATGCCTAGTGCATATTTCAATGCGTAATGTTAAAGTGTTTCCATGGCTATCTTGGAAACACTTTTTGATATTTTAAGCGCATCTGCCGGCGCAATACTTGGGGCACTGTTTGCATTCTTTTTAAACAGAAAGCGAAACAAGAAAATGGCAAACCAAATTATTGTCGGACGCCAAGCATTGGAAAAAATAAAACTTGAAAATGAAGAGTTGTTAAAACGCGTCCAAGAAACAGAAAACCTTATACTGCAAATGCAGGTGCAAATACTGGGCAAAAAAAGCAAGACAAGTCAAAAAAAATAACCCCATTTTTATTGGGGGTATTTTTTACTTGTTTATCTTGGCCATAAAGGCATTATGATTTTCCAATTCTTCGGGACGTGGTTCAAATTTTCTGTATGGGAAATCACCGCCAACCTTTGGATGCGCCAACATGGCTTTGTGTTGCTTGGCAATAATTTCGGAAACATCAGGGGCCGGCGCAGTGTTTTCCAATTCAAGATAAACCTTGGCAAGGATTTCTGCGTCAATCAATGCACCATGCGCATCTGCACGTGCCGTTAACGATATGCCATACCACTTTGCCAGCGCGTCAAGAGTATAACTTTTTGGGCCAAAAACACGATTGCGCGCGATGACCAGGGTGTCTTGCTGCTGGTCACGTGGGATTTGTGGCAAATTCAACTTCATCAATTCGTAATTAACGAACGGAAAGTCAAAGTCAAGACCGTTATGCGCGACAATCGGACTGTCACCAATAAATTCCAAAAACTTTGGCGCAATTTCAGACATCTTTGGTTTGTCTTCCAAGAATGCATTTGAAATTTTGTGAACCATGTATGTATCGGGGGGGATGATTTTTCCTTCGGGATTAATATATTCATGAAATGAATTGTCGGTGATTTTGCCGTCAATTATTTCAACCGCACCAATTTCAATACAGCGATCACCACGCATGTATTCAAATCCGGTCGTTTCAATATCAAAACAAATAACACGTTTCATATTTTTTCACCAGTCCTTGATAATAATTGTTCGTGGTATTATAATAGAACGGTGAATTTAATGCTAGAAAATCTTAACAACGAACAAAGAATGGCGGTGGAAACAACGGACGGGCCGCTGTTGGTGCTGTCGGGGGCGGGGACCGGCAAGACACGTGTTCTGACAACCCGAATCGCATATATATTGAACAACAATATGGCACGCGCATGGCAGGTGTTGGCCTTGACCTTTACAAACAAAGCCGCAAATGAAATGAAGGTGCGTTTGGAATCAATGTCTGATGGGGCGTGGTACCCGGGTGACGTTTGGTGCGGAACATTCCATTCGATATGCCTGCGAATACTGCGCGCAAATGCCGAACGGGCCGGTTTAAGGCGTGACTTTATTATTTTTGGCGAAGATGACCAAAAGGCGGTTATAAAGTCACTTTTGTCGGCGTCAACGAAAAGCCCGGGTGATTGGGTTGAAGAATTTTCAAAAATAAAAGACAAGGGCTTGGGCGCACTGAAAAATACAGACAAATTATTTGTTGCGTATAATGCGGAACTGGCCCGATTAAACGCGGTGGACTTTGGCGATATTATTTTAAAAGTGTTGGATTTGTTTGATAAAAATCCCGACGTCTTGGCGCGATATCAAAATCAATTCAAGTATATACTTGTTGATGAATTCCAGGATACAAATAATGCACAGATGGAATTCCTTGGGATGTTGACGCGTAATGTTGATATGCCAAATATATGCTGTGTCGGGGATGATGACCAATCAATCTATTCTTGGCGTGGGGCAGAAATAAAACACATTTTAAATTTTGATAAAAATTTTCAGGGCGCAAAAATAATAAGACTTGAAACAAATTATCGCAGTACGTCAAACATATTAAACGCGGCAAATTCTTTGATTCGACATAACAGTGGGCGTTTGGGCAAAGACTTGCGCGCGACAGATTCGGCCGGCGCAGGTGAACCGGTATATGTATTAACTTTGCCGACCGACCGCGATGAAGCACGAATAATTGCCGATGCAATTTTACGCGACAATTCAAATGACTTTACAAAGTTCGCATTGTTAATTCGGGCCGGCGGATTGTCGCGAATATTCGAAGAAGAATTTGCAATGCGCGGTATCCCATACAGGCTTATTGGTGCAACAAAGTTCTATGACCGAATGGAAATTCGTGACGCAATTGCATACATACGATTGTTGGTGCACCCATTTGATGACGTGTCTTTTTTGCGCGTTATTGCAAAGCCACGACGTGGTTTTGGCGACAAAGCGATTGAAAAATTGCGGGCGACGGGAACAAATTTGATGACGGCATTAAAAAATGCACAGTTGGCCCCAAAACTTCGCACCGCCGCAGATGATTTCTTGAACGCGTTTGACTTTGAATGGTCGTCAATGTCACCACGTGATGCGGCACAAATGTTACTTGACCGCGTGGGGTATATGAAAATGTGGGCCGAATCCAAAGATACAGATGCCGCCGACCGTATCGCAAATGTTCGCGAACTGATTACGTCGGTGATATCAAAATATGATTCTTTGTCGGAATTTCTTGAACAGGCCGCATTAATGATGACCGATGACAATGATGCAAATGACAATGTGCAAAATAAAAATACGGTCAGCATTATGACAATTCATGCGGCCAAGGGACTGGAATTCGATACTGTTTTCTTGCCGGCGTGGGAAGATGGAATATTCCCAAATGACAAAGCAATTAACGAAGGCGCAATCGAAGAAGAAAGACGCTTGGCATATGTCGCAATAACGCGCGCACGTTTGCGGTGCGTTATATCAAACGCAATGATGCGCATCGTGTTCGGGTCGCGACAATACAATTCGCCCAGTCGCTTTGTAACCGAAATGGATAACCGGTATCTTGATTTCCAAGGTGGCGCACCACGCGTTTCATGCGCCACATCATATAACAACGTGCCGCGTTCGTATTCGGAAAAGCCAAAAGTACAGATAAAAAAGTCTTTATCAATGGTTGGCAAATTGGTGACACATGACGAACTTGGGGCGGGTGTTGTTATCGAAGATGCAGGCGCAATTTTAACAATCGCATTTAAAACACGCGGAATAAAAAAAGTTGCGCGCGACTTTGTTAAAATTATTTCATAATATTGTGTTGCGTTTTGTGTATAAAAAATCTAAGCTGGCGTAACGAAAGGAATATATACAATGACGTCTGAATTTGAATCAATTTTATTATCAATGAAACCAAAAAAAATGCGCACAGTTGCCATTGCGGCCGCAACCGATGTAAACGTTTTACAATCGGTCATAAACGCACACAAGATGGGCTTTGTTAATGCAATACTGTGTGGCGACCAAGATGAAATTAAATCGGTGTCAGAAAAAAATAATCTTGATATTTCAGACTTTGAAATCATTCATTGTTCCGACGAACTGGAATCGGCGCGTACGGCGGTTTCGTGCGTACGCAGCGGTCGCGCAGATATCCTTATGAAGGGATTAATCCACACCGCAGATGTATTGCGGGCGGCACTTAATCGTGAATATGGAATTCGTGGCGATGATATTCTTTCGCATGTGTCTGTTATGTATTCGCCATCACGCAAAAGAACGCTTTTTTTAACAGACATCGCAATGGTTATGTATCCGGATTTGGAAACAAAAGTAAAACTGATTAAAAACGCTGTTTCGGTTGCAAGACATATGGGTGTCGATATGCCACGTGTTGCACCACTTTGTGCGGTCGAAACACTTAACCCCGCGATGCAGGCAACCGTTGATGCAAGCGAACTTTACAACATGAATCAACGTGGCGAAATTTGCGAATGTGTCGTGTCGGGACCGGTTGGGTTTGACATCGCCGTATCGCCAGATGCCGCACGTATCAAAGGAATCAAAGGCCCGGTCGCCGGAAACGCAGATGTTTTATTGTTTGATAATATCGAAGCGGGCAACAATACACTGAAAGCAATGGTGCAATTTGGCGATTGGGTATTTGGCGGTATTATCGTTGGTGCGCGCGCACCAATAATTGTTAATTCACGTTCCGACAGTGATATTTCAAAGTTGTTTTCAATTGCGTGTGCGTGTATAATGTAAAAAAAAGGTATGCCATGTCAGACGAACTTAAAAACCGGGCAAGCAAAAGATTTAATCAATATTTAAAGGATTTTAAAACAAATGGCACTGTAATGGCGTTGCCACGCGAACGGCTGAGCGATGCGGAATGGCAAGAATTAAACAAAATTATAAGGAATCAAGGTGTCGTCTTGGTACCAACGGTTAAAAATGGCTATGAATATATGGCTTTTAGCGCGCTGGCCGCCCCAGATATGTCAGATGAACTGAAAAACCGGGCAAGCAAAAGATTCAATCAATATTTACAAGATTTTAAAACAAACGGCACCCCAATCGCGTTGCCACGTGATCGATTAAACGATGCAGAATGGCAAGAATTAAACCAAATTATAAGTGACCAAGGTGTTACCTTGGAACCAACGGTTATAGACGGACACGAATATATGGAATTCAGAATACTGATTATTCCAGTCGGATATGAAAAAGCACCAAGCAAGCAGGAAATCTTTAATCGCGGCTTAGATAAACTTGCGTCGGATTACGGCAAAAAACTTGAACAAATTACCGGCGTAAAATGGACACACATGTCCGCAGAAGAATCAGGTTTAAAACATGAACACTTCAGAATGCCAATTGATAATATGACGCCAAAACAGGCGCAACAGTTAATTGACAAATTGCAACAAAATGGCATCGATGGTGTGCGTGCGGTACGCACAAACAAAGGGCGTTTTTTATTATTTGACCCCGCAAATACAGTACTGGATAATATTCTTGGTGAATACACCAAGCATAATATAAAAGGTGGCAATATACCTGTCTATATATATGACACAGATAAATTATCAGATAAGTATATGTTGCAAAAGGCATCCGGCCTGGGAAGGGCAATGGCAGAAGCAATCGCAGAAAAAATTAATGCCGCCGGAAAACATTATGCGGTGGCTTTGGGCAAAAAAGGTGAAAGCGGCCAGGATTACATTGTAATATCAATACGAAAATCCGATGCAAAATCTTTATTGGACACAACAGAAGAAAACGGCATACTGGTACATCACAAGGATTCCACCGAAAACATAAGATATCTGAACAGACTTGTCGAAACAAAAACACCTTTGACATACATTGGTAAAACGCCGGTAATATTAGAATCCATTGAAGATTTTGGGGTACGAAGCGATCGTGCAATTTTATTGGTTGATGTGGGCGGCAAAAAATTGCCATTCTATATTTCCAGTGGAACCGCCGGAAAAACAGATGTACCAACAGGAAAATGGGAATTCTTTGGCGGGATTGATAAAACCGGTTGGTTTCGCAAAGGAACATTGGAAAACATTCTGACGCACTATGATTCGCCAGAATTAAAGACAATTGCAGACGCATTAGACAGCAAAATCGGCGACATTCGCGATTGTGTCGATGTGTTACGCAGTGCAGGACGCGAATACCTTGGGGGTGATGGTGATGTGGCATATATGCAAAACGCACCAGAAATCAGCGTTGCCAGAATCAACCAAGATGTCTTTGTTCCGGAAAACGACGGAATTTTCTGGTACGATTTGGATATGGTAATAAGATACCTTAGAGAATTGGGACAACAGAAAAATTTAACCCAATACTTTCAGAAATCAGAAAAAGAAATAAAAAAGAATTTAAAGTCTAAATTAGAATCGTTTCTTGATTCGCTGAAAAACAAGGGAAATGAAAACGAATAAAAAATCGGTCGTGTGACCGATTTTTTTCTTGCCAAGTGATATTTCATGCCCCATAATCCCATGGCGTTTATTTAGTTAAAAGGAGAACTGATGAGCAATAAATGGGTATATACCTTTGGTAATGGCGCCGCCGAAGGTCGCGCAGATATGAAAAATCTGTTGGGTGGAAAAGGTGCAAATTTGGCAGAAATGAATTTGGTCGGTCTGCCAGTGCCAGCAGGCTTTACAGTTACAACAGATGTTTGTACATACTATTATGAAAATGGCCAAACATATCCATCGGATTTAATGGACCAAGTACGTGCCGGTATCGCACATGTTGAAGCAATTATGGGCAAAAAGTTTGCAGACTTGGAAAACCCATTGTTGGTGTCTGTTCGTTCGGGCGCACGTGTATCAATGCCAGGTATGATGGATACTGTTTTGAATTTGGGATTAAATGATGATACAGTAAAAGCATTGGCAAAAATTTCCGGCAATGAACGTTTTGCATACGATTCTTATCGCCGCTTTATCATGATGTTCAGTGAAGTTGTTATGGGCGCAGATATCGATTTGTTCGAACATACACTTGAACGCATGAAAGAAGACAAAGGATATAAACTTGACACAGAATTGACCGCAGATGATTTGAAAGACTTGGTCGAAAAGTTCAAAGAAATCGGTGTAAAAATTGGTAAAGTTTTCCCACAAGACCCATGGAAACAATTGGAAATGGGTATCGGGGCTGTGTTCGGTTCTTGGATGTCCAAAAAGGCAATCACATACCGTAAATTGAATAATATCCCGGCCGATTGGGGTACCGCAGTTAACGTCCAAGCAATGGTATTTGGTAATTCAGGCGACGATTCTGCAACCGGCGTATGCTTTAGCCGCGACCCAGCAACCGGTGAAAATAAATACTATGGTGAATACTTGATTAACGCCCAAGGTGAAGACGTTGTGGCCGGTATTCGTACACCACAACCAATGAGCAAGGATGATTCAGGTCGCCTGTCTTTGGAAGAAGCAATGCCAGCGGTCTATGCCGAATTGTGCGATGTTCGTGAAAAGTTAGAAAAACACTATAAAGACATGCAAGATATGGAATTCACAATCGAACATGGAAAATTGTGGATGTTGCAATGCCGTAACGGTAAACGTACCGCCGCCGCCGCTGTACGTATGGCCGTCGAAATGGTCGAAGAAGGATTGTTAACAAAAGAAGAAGCAATCTTGCGCGTGGGGGCCGACCAACTTGACCACTTGTTGCACCCAATGTTGGACCCAAAGGCAGAAAAGAAAATTATCGCAACAGGATTGCCGGTATCACCAGGGGCCGCCGTCGGTCAAGCCGTATTTAACGCAGAAGATGCAGAAAAATGGGCCGCCGAAGGTAAAAAAGTTATGCTTATCCGTATTGAAACGTCACCAGAAGATATCGCCGGTATGAACGCCGCCCAAGGTGTTATTACTGCACGTGGTGGTATGACATCACACGCGGCGGTGGTTGCACGCGGTATGGGAACACCATGCGTATCCGGTTCGCCAGATATCAAAATTGACTATGAATCAAAAACATTGAAAACAACATCGGGTGTTGTAATTAATGAAGGCGATTGGATTTCAATTGATGGTGCAAAAGGACAAATTATCGAAGGAAAAATCCCAACTGTATCTGTTGAATTAACAGGTAATTTTGGCACATTGATGAAATGGGTTGATGAAATCAAAACATTAACAGTCAAAGCAAACGCAGAAACACCAAAAGACGCAAAACAAGCACGCGACTTTGGCGCCGAAGGTATCGGTTTGGCACGTACAGAACATATGTTCTTTGACCCAAGCCGTATCCAAGATATGCGCGAAATGATTCTGGCCGAAGA
>JAGBGA010000010.1 GCA_017936185.1 Alphaproteobacteria bacterium
AAACTTCGTGGTGCAGGCACAACTTCGTTGAAACTTCGTGGTGCAGGCACCACTGTTTTATGTTTTTTATTCTTTAGCGCAATTGTTTCATGTGTTCAAAACGCAATGAATCAAGCGCGTATTGTTTGCGCAACTGTTCAAGATGTTGCATTTTGATTTTGTTGGATTCTTTTACATAGTGCGCCAAATCACACGTATTAAATGATAAAACAACTAGCGCAATCACCAATAGCGACCAACGACCACCCCTTAATTTTACCAATAAAGGGTTGTCACAGATGGGGCCTGTTTGCTCTATTTTTACACGCTTTAAATCGTTTGGCATATTATATCCATTTCCATGGTTGAAATACTTTTAATAATCCCATTGCAGTACGCTTGTCCGCATAGGTGTGACCACAACGTGGACATACGTTAAATGGCTTGATTATTGCGCGGGCCTTGCCCAGGGTTAATGTCCATAAATATATGCCCAATGCCCATGCCGCAACAACAAGCCCCCATGCAACATAACCAAAATATTTATCAACAGTGTTTGTTATAACGGTTATCGTCGTTATGTCTGATTTTGATAAATCATTATATATCTTGGTGGCGGTTGGCCAAGAAGATGGACGCCATGGATAGACATGTTCAATGCCATAATCCGTTAAAAGGGTGGTACCAAGACCGCCGGCCTGCTTGTCCAGCGCAGATTTTATCGCAGAATCCATCATTTTATCAAGTTCAAGCTGGGTCACGCGGGTCAAGTCAGATTTGACCTTGTCCAATTGGGCGTTAACACGTGCGGCCGTATCATCAACTTTGGCGATGGTTGCGTTTGCCTTGTCAATGGCGGTATCTGCTTTGTCAAGGCCTTGGTCAACCTGGGCAACGGCACTGTCAACACCGTCGGTTTTAAAGCCAAGTTTGCTGGCAAAACCAGTCAAGGCTTTGACTTTGGATGTCTTTTCACGCGCTTGTTCGGTGGCAGCGGCGGCTTTGGCCGTTTCGGTTTTTGCCTTGGCGGTGGTGTCGGTGACTTTATTGACGCCCTGCTCTGCTAGCTTTACGCCGTCAATCGCGGTGGCAATCGGTTTTTCAAGGTTGATGGATTTCGCAACACTGTCCAAAAGGGCTTCGTATTGCTTTACAATGCCACGCTGAAGGTCATAGAACATGGATACAACAATCGATTTCTTGATGGGGGATGAATATGTGTTCTTGACGTGTAATGGCGCAAATATAACCAATGCAAACCAGATAATGGTGAATATGGTGAATATTCGCTTGGTCCATGTGATGACAGATTGTTTCTTGTTAACCGTTTTAACGCCGCCCATATCAATGACTTCGATTTCTTTTTTCTTGGCCATATGTTCCCCCTTTGGTTATTTTGTTTTGGTGTTATACATCGTATTCAACGTGTTATGAAAGTTATCAATTTCTGATTGAAACATTTCTTTTATCATGTTCACTTTCTGGTACTTAATCGACTGTAATTGTTGCAATTGCTGAATTGCCGTAATGTATAAATGCCGTTCGTTCCCAGACATATCAAAGCGAACAAAATCCATGCTGGGGACCAGGTTCCATGTCGTCGGCTTGTTAAGGTCGGCACGACAAACAAGTGTGTAAACATCGTTATTTACAGCATGATAAGACAAAATTAAATCGTCGGCATTTAATTTAACATGTGCCATCGGTGTCACCTTTGTAATTTTTGATAAATTCACGTTTGAATTCGGCGAATTTGCCCTGCTCTATGGATTGGCGGATGTCGCGCATTAAGTCTTGATAGAACCACAAGTTATGTTGGGTCAGTAATGTCGCCCCCAAGATTTCATTACACTTAATCAAGTGATGAATGTATGCACGCGATAATTTACATGCCGGACAGCCACACTTGTCATCAAGTGGTGCAGAATCGTCCTTGAATTTCGCATTGCGCATGTTCATTGTGCCAGAACGAGTAAAGGCCCTGGCGGTGCGACCGGCACGCGTTGGCATAACACAATCAAACATGTCAATGCCACGTTCAACCGCACCCAAAATATCCAATGGTGTACCAACGCCCATTAAATAGCGTGGCTTGTCCGCCGGTAACAATGGCGTAGTTGTCGCAATCATGTCGAACATAACAGATTGCGGTTCACCAACCGCCAAACCGCCAACCGCATAGCCATCAAAACCAATGTCAACCAATGCACGTGCAGACTTTTCGCGCAAGTCTGGGAAATCGGCGCCTTGGACAATGCCGAAAATGCCATATCCCGGGCGGTCAACAAAGGCATCTTTGCTGCGTTTTGCCCATCGGGTTACCATGTCAACGTTCTTTTCGACGCGGGCGCGTTCGGCGGGTAACTTTAAGCATTCGTCCAAAACCATGGTGATGTTTGAATCCAGCTGATACTGGATATGGACAGAATCTTCGGGACGAAGAAAGTGTTTTTTGCCGCCGTCAAAATGCGATGTGAATTGGACGCCTTCTTCACTCATTTTAGTCAGGGTTGACAAGGACATAACTTGGAAACCGCCACTGTCGGTCAAGATGGGGCCATGCCAACCACCAAATTTATGCAGACCACCCATCTGTTCCACCAAATCACCACCAGGACGCATCATCAAATGGTATGTGTTACCCAAAATAACCTGGGTGCCGGTTGCGGCAACTTGTTCCATGGTAAGCGCTTTGACCGTTGCCGCCGTACCAACCGCCATAAATGCCGGCGTTTCAAATGTGCCATGCGCCGTTTCAACCGAACCGCGACGCGCATTACCATCGGTGGCAATTAAATTAAATTTTAATGACATGTTTCAAGCCCTTTATCTTGTATGCCCCAAAGATGATGTGTATATGTTTTGATTTTGACGCTGATGATATTTTTCCATTTCTTGCAACAGACGACGCATTTCAACAACACGACGGCCAAGTTTGAATGTTATTGTTTGAATCTTGTCAACATCGTCACCTGCATGCGAAAATTCAGATTCAAGTTGTTCTACTTCGGCCGCCAATTTTTCGTACTTTTTTACCAATTTTGAATATTCTTTATCTTGTTTTTGATGGTTGTCACCACGTCGAAATAATCTGTCGAATCCGTTTTGGACTTCTTTGGTATTAACCAACATTGTGCCGTATTTCAGGGTTGCACGCTTGCCCGCACGTGTTCCAAGAAAGCGTTTAAACACTTTCGGTTTTGCAAATGCACGCGCCACTGTTGGGGCGGCACGTAAAAGAACCGCAGGTAAAGCCATGTTTTATTCTCCTTTATTTTCCTTGTTAAACAGTAAACAACAGTCGCCATAACTGAAAAATCGATACTTTTCATCAATCGCGTGTGAATACGCCGCACGCATTTCAGGCAACCCGGCAAACGCAGACACCAACATAAATAATGTCGATTTGGGTAAATGAAAGTTCGTCAGCAATACATCAACCACCTTGAATTTATAGCCCGGCGTGATAAATATATCAGTTGTCTGACAAAATGGTGCAACACGACGATATTTATCGGGCATACTGTTTCGCATTGCCGCACTTTCCAACAGGCGTAATGACGTTGTGCCCACCGCAACAACACGATTGGCCTTGTTTATTTTTTCGGCCTGGGCATCTGTGATACAGCCCCATTCACTGTGCATTTTATGCATGGATAAATCTTCGGTTTTAACAGGCAACCATGTGCCCGCACCAACATGCAATGTTATATTCACAATATCTGCACCGCGCGCACGTATTCCGTCCAATAATTCGGGCGTAAAATGCAGGCCCGCCGTCGGCGCCGCCATCGACCCCAAAGGCGATGAATACACCGTCTGGTACCGTTCGCGGTCAAATTCTTGGGCGGCGCGCTTCATATATGGGGGCAACGGCATTTTGCCAACCGCATCCAAGACCGCAAAGACGTTATCGCAAAGGAACTTGATTTTAAGGCCACTGTCATCGTCATGGGCCAAGACTTCGATTTTTGTGCCGTCGTCAAGGGTTAATATTTCACCGTCTGGGATTTTATTAAAACGCTTGCACAGGCCCCACCAGGTCTTGTCATCAACCGCGGTATGTAATGTGATTTCATGTTTGCCATTTGCCATAAAACGTGCCGGAATTACACGCGAATTGTTGAACACAACAACGTCACCCGGGCGCAGATAATCAAGAAAATCACGAACATGTTTGTCTGAAACATTATTACCATCAACAACCAACATGCGGGATGCGTCGCGCACATCCAACGGACGCGACGCGATTAATTCAGGTGGTAATTCAAAATCAAAGTCAGATAATGTATACATTTTTGGATTATCGCATCTTGGGTTGACCGGCGGCGGTGCGTATTCTGTTTACCCGCTGTATTTTATACAATTCTTCAAGCGAACGATTGTTTACAGACTGCACGTCTGTATGCGCCATAGAATAAGAAACACCAGTTATGTCACCACCACTGTAGTAATTAAAGGTTACCGTATCGCCCACTTGGATATAGTCTGTAACACAATTAGAGCCACCTCCGTTGGCTTTTATCCAAAAACGATAATCGGCCAGATTATCACCATCTTTATCACAATAATACCACTGTGTGTCATCTATTTTTAAAACAACGCCTTTTTCGGTCGTACCATTGATACAAGAAGTCATCGCAAATGGCGCGACAGCCAATACATATGGAAAAACTTTTTTATACAATTTCATCTTTTATACCCTTTATTTCTTAAATTCCAGACCTTGGTCGATGTAGTTTTCGGCACGCTCTTCCCAGTCGGGTTCAACACGTACAAACAGGTGCAGGCGCGCGTTTACGCCCCACTGGTCTTGAATATCATGGCGGGCGGCGGTGCCGATACGCTTTAACTGGTCACCGCCCCGACCCACCACAATTTTCTTGTGCGCATCACTGCGAACCGCAATTTTTTGATAAATATCAAGAACACCATCATCCGAAACGTCAACACGTTCCGTCACAACATTAATGTGATACGGTAATTCTTGGTGAATGTATTTATAAATCTTTTCGCGGGTCAATTCCGCCAGATACAGTTCATCCGGAACATCCGGCGCATCAACCGTATCAAACAAATATGGGGATTCGGGCATAACGTTTGCCAATGATGTTAACATTCTTTCAACGCCGTCATTCTTTAACGCGGAAATCATGAATATTTCAGACCATGGCGCCAAAGAATTCAATTCTGCGACCATTGGCAATAAATCAAGTTTCGCGATTGCATCAACCTTGTTTAATGCAACAAAGATATTTGGGCGGGTGGCAACCTTGTCCGCCAAGGCACGAATTGTTTCGGTTATGCCCTTTTGCGCATCAACCAACAGCAATACCGCATCGGCATCAGACACTGCGTCCATGGCGGCCGCAACCATTGCCCGATCCAAACGGCGTGACGGCTTGAAAACACCGGGGGTATCAACAAATATCAACTGTTTATCACCCACCATTTTGACGGCGCGAAGGCGCGTGCGTGTCGTCTGAACCTTGTGCGAGACAATGGATACTTTACGCCCCATAATTTGGTTTAACAATGTACTTTTGCCCGCATTCGTCGGGCCAATAATGGCAACAAAGCCGGAATATGTTTTTTCTGTCATATGCAAACAATACCACACCATTTTCAAAAGTGAACAAAAATCTTGCAAAATTATATATATGTGATAGATATAAATACGTGGGCGGGAATATGTAACACAAGGATGAAAAATGCAATTGACAGGCCCTGAAATCTTGCGCCGTATGCAAGAAAACAAAAGCGAACCAGATATTATTATTAAACCGTTTGATATGCGTTGCCTGGGCAGTAACAGTTATGACTTGCACTTGGCCGATACGTTGCGCGTGTACAAGCGTACGATTCCAGTTGGCATGAAGCCGGCAATCGAATATAAACGTGGCACACAAGATTTAACCATGCGCGACTGGTTTTACAGCGATATGGATTATAAAAGATTCTTGTATTCGCCGAACGCATTTGACATTCGAAACCCAAAATTCGTAATCGATCCAACAAACCCAAAACATCATGAAACAATTGACATTAAAATTCCAAATGGTGGCTTGGTTTTATCGCCCAACGTCGGGTATTTGGGGGCAACGGTTGAATATACAGAAACGCGCAACTTGTTCCGTACATTGATGGCAAGTCCAGTGTTGGTCGCAATTTTATATTAAATCACCATACCGCAGGTCGCGGCGATGATGGGTTCTGTGGTGAATGGACGCTGGAAATTCGTGTTCTTTATCCGACGGTTGTTTATCCGAACATGCGTATTGGTCAGATTTACTATGAAGAATTTTCGGGCGAACGTATGCCATATGATAAAAACCCGACAAGCCATTATAACGGACAACGTGGCCCA
>JAGBGA010000112.1 GCA_017936185.1 Alphaproteobacteria bacterium
CATTACAGACTTATCAGAATTATAATTTTACTTTACATGCACCAAGCACATATCTTGGATACGTCTATTACGAACGACATCAACACGTGCCCAATCGGCAATTGCGCGACGCAATTGTTCAAAGCGTTTGTATTCTTCACCAATAAAGTACACTGAAACCTGTAACATAATCGTACCATTTTTATTAACAAACGGCTTTAAATCACGCACCAAGTCAATTGTACGGTCTGTATCTGGGTTATATTCCAAGATATTTGAAAAATACATTTGGTCATACGATTTATCCAATTTCTTTGGCAAATCCGCCAAATCTGTCTGAACAAAACTTGATGGCAAATGTTCTTTTTGCGATAATTTTGCAAATTCATCTGCCGTCAACGCATTTCCATGCACCAAAGAATTTGGGCGCACAATATCATAATCGGCATTATTATGCACCGCACGTACCGCTTTTGGGTCACAATATGGCGCCAATTGTTTATACGAAGACGTCTGTGCGATTTTTGGTTGCTGATTAAATTCACGCAACATATTCAAATAAAGGTCATACACCCCATTACGGATTGCGGCATTTTTCAACGCCAACATAACATATGCAAAGCATGAAATATCAAACGTATCAACCGATTTTGCACCATTTAACGCAAACAACAATGGATGATCACCACTGCCTGTAACGGTTAAAACATCTTTGTCACGTGGCTGCAGAACGCGCGCCGCATAACGTAAATCTTCATTTGCACCAACATACGCCGGTGACAACTTATTAAATGGTTCAGACGCCATTGCGCCATCAACCGTATTCAAACCCATGTTTGAATTAACTTTCTTTTCTTCACTCATAGCCGACACATGGTATAAAAAATAAATACCAAGTCAACCTTTTTTTATTCCTTGCGCAAAAAATCCCCACATTTGGGGGATATTTTATTACTTTACAAAAATTTTTTCAGGCGAATTCATATTAACGATACCGATGACAAAATCAACAAACGCCCAAATTGCAACAATCACCAACGGCAAAACCAACAACGCCCCCACCGTCCCCATCAGCAACATCACAATACCTTCATTTTTACGGCCGGCATAAAACTTATGCACCCCCCAGCACCCCAAAAAGAAAGCCAACAACACATAAACCACCATTGATTTTTCCATATTACACTGCTGATATCCGCACTTTGGACACGCCTTTGCTTTATCTGAATGTTTTGCCCCACATTCGCGACAGTACACCATTGCCATATTGAATCCTTTGTTATAATTACCCACATATTATACACACAACCACACCACAAAACAATATATTCCTATATATTTTTTATAAACAAAGCCCCACCGAACGGCGGGGCCCATACATTTATTGCATTTGCAATTATTCTGCATCTGTCGCTTCTGGGGCGGTTTCTGCGGCAACTTCTTGTGTTTTTTCTTCTGTTGCAACTTCTTCGGCCACTTCTTCTTCGACTTCTTCTTCGACTTCTTCTTCAACTTTTTTCGAACCGAATGTCAAAGTCTTACCTGCAACCAATGCTTCAATTTCGTCTTGTGATTGCGCGACAAAGATTTTAACCGGCACAATAACATCTGGGTGCAATGCGATTTGTGTATCAAACACACCAACAGATTTAATTGGTGCGCCCAACATAACCTGTGCAGATTCCACAGAAACGTTTGCAATTTCTTTTAACATACGTGCGATATCGCGTGTTGACACCGAACCATACAATTGGCCTGTATCACCGGCTTGGCGAATCATAAAGAATTTTGCATTTTTAACTGCATCGACATTTGCTTCGGCATTTTTCTTAGCGGCTTCTTGACGTGCGGTCAATTCTGCTTTTTTCGCTTCGAACAAGGCGACATTTTCACGTGTAAAGCGCATTGCTTTACCATTTGGCAAAAGATAGTTACGTGCATAACCAGTTTTCACTTCGACTGTATCGCCGATATTGCCTAATTTTGTAATTTTTTCTGTTAAAATAACTTTCATTTTATCTGTCCTTATTTTTTGTAAGTTAGGGATAAATCCCAAATATTTACGTTTCTTGTTTTGGGATAATTATGTGCGGTGATTGGAAGCGTTTGACGGTTTGAAGTGTAGTCGACCTACATGATAACCGACAAACGCAACAAAGCACCCACAGAATTAGCCCAAATTGTTACGAACAAATGGCATTAACCCCAAATGACGTGCACGTTTAATGGCGGTTGCCAACGCACGTTGATCTTTTTGTGAAACGCCACTGATACGACTTGGCACAATTTTACCACGTTCTGTGATATAGTGTGACAATGTCTTGATATCTTTATAATCGATAACCTTGCCCTTTAAAGGGTTTGATTTTTTACGATAAATTGCTGCACGAACTGCCATTATTCTGCCTCCTCGGTATTCTTTTTCATCATAACAGATGGTGTTGTTGACAATTCTTCAACACGAACATTCAAGAAACGGATAACGTCTTCATCGATACGTGAACGACGTTCAAGTTCTGTAATCTGACTGCCTGGCAATTCGATATTCAACATAACGTAATGCGCTTTGCGATTTTTACGAATAACGTATGCCAAGTTTTTCAATCCCCAGAATTCAGAAGATTTTACTTCGCCACCCAATTCTTTAATAATATCTGTAAACTTTGCCGCTTTTTCTTTAACTTGCGACTCTGTCAAGTCCTGGCGAAAAACCAAGACGCTTTCATAATAAGCCATTTTATTTCCTTTGGTTTATATCAGCCGACAACCCCATGTCATCAGCAGGAACGGCCCAATTATGCCAATTTTCAAACAAAAATCAAGTATTTTTTTAACCCCCGTCATCCTGGGGCTTGACGGTAAATAGAATCC
>JAGBGA010000113.1 GCA_017936185.1 Alphaproteobacteria bacterium
ACCTTGGCAAGGTTGCGCTCTAGCCAACTGAGCTACGCTCGCATTGCGACACATATATTGACATATATTGAAAACAAATGCAAGTACTTTTTTTTTAATTTTTTGCACGCGGGTGCGCATTTTCATAAATGCTTGAAATTTCGGCCATATTAACCCTTGTATAAAGTTGCGTCGTCGACAAAGACGAATGCCCCAGTAATTCTTGAAGGCTTCGCAAATCCGCCCCCCCCGACAACAGCGCCGTCGCAAACGTATGTCGTAACGCATGTGGCGTCACATAGTCGGGCAATTGCAAAAAGCACCGCAGTTTTTCGATAACCTTTTCCGCCATCCGCGCCGACATTGGCAATCCGCGCACGCTTCGAAACACTTGGTCATTTGCGTCATTGCCGAACGGGCGCGCCGCCGTATATTTACCAACCGCATCCCACACCGCCGGCAAAACCGGCACCAATCGTTCTTTATTTCCCTTGCCAACAATGCGCAGAACATCTGGCCGTCCTTCTATGTCGATATTTCTAAGTGCAAGCGCTTCAGAAATGCGCAGCCCACATCCAAAAAGTATCATAACAAGTGCCCAATCGCGTGCGGCAATCCATGGTTCTTGGGTTGAATCTTTGATTGCGTCGTGCATATTTTCGACATCGATTGCATCGATTGCCTTGGACAATTTACGCGGCACCTTTGGCGAAGACACAAGGCCGATTGCGTCATTTTTCACATCATAATTTTTTGCCAAGAACCGAAAGAACCCGCGCAAAGACGACAGCGCCCGCGCGGTCGATTTATGTGCCAATCCGCGCCGTTGTCTGTCGGCCAAGAACGACCGAAAGCAAATCGTATCCGCCCGCGCCAAATCGCGTGGAAACGGCGACGTGCCTGTAAAGTTTTCATAAAACCGCAAAAAATCGTAAATATCATTTTCATATGCCGTTGCGGTATGCGACGAATATTTTTTCGTTTGCACCAAGTATTCTATAAATTCCGCAACGACATTTTGCATAATTTCATTACTTTATTTCAAAAACCGCATTCACAGAAACGGTTACATCTGTATCGGTTGTGACGATTGTTCCGCCGGCGCTGAACGCGGCTTCTGTATCGGCGGTTGCCTTGACCCGCATCAAGTTCGCCATTGGTCGCGTAACATTTGAAGTATTTGTTCCATACGCCACCGTCAGCATTTTTCCAGCCTTTCTGCCATCCCCCGCGGCAAGTGCATTTGCGCGTTCACGTGCATTTTCGACCGCCACCCCCAGACATTCTTCCATAATTGGCTTTAATGTTTCTGGGCTGGTATACATGCGCAAGTTTTCCGAAAACACATTTGGCATTCCTGCGAACATTGTTAAGACATTTTCGATTACTTCGATGCTTTTTGCCGACACTTCGACGGCGATTGTTGTTTCGATACCCAGTGTCACTGACTTTTGCAAGTCGCGATTCCATTCTGTTTTTTCGTACGAATTAAATTGTGTTGTTTGCATTTCGACGGGCATATTTTTCAGTGCGCTTGTTATTTCTGCAACCTGTGTTGTTGCGGCACGCATTGAATCGACCGTTGTTGGCGCCAGCGTCGTCACACGAAGTGTAATTGCGGTCTTGTCTTTTGGTGCCGTCGTCATACATTCGCCATTTACCGCGATTGTGCGTGGCTCGCTGCGTCGTTCGATTGCCCCAAAGACCAACGCCAACACTGCCGCGGTCCCGATAACAGTTCCCATCCACACGAATGTTTTTTTCATATATTCTCTCCTTTCCTTTTTTTTATTAGCCCAACATTGCGCGTTTTACGCGTTCAAGCGTTTCTATTGCGGTTGGTCTTGCGCGTTCTGCGCCCTTGGCCAATATTGCATCAATTTCGCTTTTATTTTCCATCAATCGTTCGTATTCTTCGCGTGGTTTTTCCAGCACCGCATTAATCTTTTCGAACAAGATTGTTTTTGCCGTACCATACCCCATACCGCCGCGCTTAAACATATCTGCAAATTCTGCGATTTCTGAATCCGTCGCAAAGTGTTTATAAAGTTGGAAAATCGTGGACGTTTCTGGGTCTTTTGGTTCATCTGGTGTTTTTGAATCCGTAATTATTCGCATAATTTTCTTTTTCAATTCACCTTCTGGCGCCAAAAGTGGAATTGTGTTATCATAAGACTTGCTCATTTTCCGGCCATCAAGCCCCGGTATCAACCCACTTTCCGAACCGATAATTGGCGTTGGCATTTTGAACGTATCGCCATATAGATGGTTAAAGTGTCCGGCAATATCGCGTGCGAATTCGACATGTTGCTTTTGGTCACTGCCCACCGGCACCACATCGGCATTATAAAGCAATATATCCGCCGCCATCAAAATTGGATATGTATAAAGCCCCATATTAACCCCGGCATCGACATCGGCGTTATTTGCGATATTTTTATCCATTGCGGCCTTATAAGAATGCGCGCGGTTCATTAATCCTTTTGGTGTAACATTCATCAACAGTGTATTCAGCTGATAAATTTCAGGGATATCGGACTGTCTGAACAGCATTGTATTTTCCGTATCAAGTCCCAACGCCAAAACCTTGGCGGCGGCTTGGTATGTATGTTCACGAATTTCATCCGGATTATGCATTGTATTCAACGCATGCAAGTCCGCAATAAACATAAACGTTTTAAATCCACGCGACCGTTCGATTAATGGCTTTAACGCACCAATATAATTCCCCAAGTGTGGCATACCTGTTGGTTTAATTCCGGTCAAAACGATTTTATCTTTGTTTAACATATTAAACACCTTTTATTATCTGTGTAATTTTAATGAATTTTATTTAAAAAAGAAAGCCCATTTTACAAAGCGCGCGGGCAGGGCGCAAAAAAATACTCAGGCGACATTGCGCCAACAATTAACCCCAGACAAAATAAAAGATTTCATAATCATACGATATATTGTATCAATATTTTAATATTTTTTCAACAACAAAAAAGCCCCACAATTGTGGGGCTTTAATTTTATTCTGCGACCTGTGGTGCTGGTGCGGCCATTTCTGGTTCTGCGGGCACATCTGGTCTGTTGTGTTTACGCATATGTTTTCTTGCGGCTTTGAATTCTTGTTTTGAAATACATCCGTCTTTATCTGCGTCCATCATTGGTGCCATTTCTGCCATTTTTTGGCATTTGATAACAAGGCATCCATTTTCAAATTCTGGTCTTGGGCCCATTTTGCCACGACCACCACATGGGCATACTTTTGCCGCTGCAAATCCCAATGCAAAGATAATTACAAACAAAATTAATTTCTTTAAAAAGCGTCCAAATGTGCATTTCTTTTTTGCACAGCAACCATTTTCCATACATTTACCACCACATGCGCAACCTTTATCGCATCCGCATGGATGTTTTTCTGCGACTGGTGCAGTGGCAACTTTTTTAGTTACTGTTTTTTTGACCGCGGGTTTGGCGGTTGTTTTTTTCACAGTTGCTTTTTTCACTGTTGTTTTTTTTGTGGTTTTTTCTGGCATTTGTCCCTTCCTTTGTTTGTTTGACGTCACTATTTTATTCAATCAAAAAAAAGATGTAAAGAAAAAATTAAAAATATTTACACTTTTTTCTGTGATTTATATTGTTTGATTATTGCTTGATTGCCCCCAATACACAATCGCGAAAATCGTCCATATCTTTCATGGTCCAACATTGCTTGCTTATATCTGTTTGTGAATTTTTTGTTTTACCATGTCCATATTGCAAATCATTCCCGTTCAGCATATACACCCTGTCACACTTGCCCAAGAACCTATCATAAATTTCATCGCCGGAACACGTGATACATGTGCCTGTTTCGTCGGATACGCCCTGGGTCAGTGTTGTTTTACATTCAACGCATGTATAATCGGTTTCGGACTTAAAGCCATGTTCTTCTGCGGTGCATCTGAATTTACACGCTGCTTCTGAAACATTAACAACCGTATGTTGCGCATCGTCAAAATTGGGGGCCACTTTTTCGCAAACCACATTATCGCAAAGTCCTTGTTTAATAGGAACACAATCATCTTCGGTCGCATTTTGTGTATATCCATTTTTGCATCGTAATTCCGGCGCGCTCATCGGATATACGTTCGGAAAAGCTTTGAATTTTTTGCTGCTTGTATTACCGCTATGTCGTGCATGAACAACCAATGGGTAAACCCACGCGCCATGCCCATTGGGTAAAAACGACTTTACCGCCATAATAACATCCACTTCCGATTGCAAGCTGTTATCGCCACATTTTGTATAAATCGCCCTGCATAACAATGGTAAATCATATTCAATATTTGTATACAATCTTACATTTTCCACCGAAGAAAAGTCTGATTCCTTTAATTCTGTCAGGTCACATGTTGTTGCATTTGCAACTTGTTCACTGCATTCTTCACCAGAATACCCAGGTTCGCACAACCAAAAGCATTTTGCACTACTGGTTCCATTGGGGGCGGAATACGTTGTCCATGAATCCTTATTCTTCTCGCCAAGTTTAACTCGGTTGCTTTCGACTTGTATTGGACAGTATTTTTGCCCCCCCGTTACACTTTTAACAGCGGCAAGAATTATAATTCCATAACTGTTATGTTCGCGTGCCACGTGTTTTGTATTGTTACAACCCGCGTCACCAAAACACATAAAATCATTCGTTTTATGCGCGTTACACTTCGGTACATTGTCACAGTTTATATTGAAAACCGCAAACGCATCCGCCGACAAGAACAAAGCAAATAAAAAGACATATATTTGTTTCATCATTATTGTTCACCTGTTACTTTTTTGTTGCTTTCCTTTATCGAACTTTGCCCGATATAGCATGTTGCGTCTTCATAATAACCGCCAATTCCCTGGCACTTTTCCCGATACCATTCTTCAGTAAACGTGCATGTGTCTGTATTTGCATCGTACTTTGCGCGAACGCTTTCCTCGCTGTTGTTGGCAAGGCACTGAACCCGCGTCGTATTTTCAACACATTTCCCATGTATCGTTTGGGCGTCACCACGATTACCACCAAACGCATTGTTATAGAACGCATCAAGCAACACATCGTCATTGCGACTGACACCGCCCCAATATGCCGGTTGCCAATATCCATCAAGTGCTTCGCATTGTTCCATCATTTGATAATCCAACTGTGCCACCACCGCTTCAATCGAATCATCAATTTGTTGTTTGACTGTATCTGGATAGGCGCCTGTATCTGGGTCGGCACAAACCGTTTTTGCATATTTATCGATGCTTTCTTTGATGGTTGCTTCACTCATGCCGCGGCAATTCCATGGATATCCAATGTCGCCACTGGCCGGGGTGCACATGTCGGTCAAATATGTTTCAAGTGCGCTTTCACACCCTTCGGCAACACGTACATCGTCAACGGTATCAACAAAGGCCAACAATGCCGTCAATCCGCAACGTGCCGAACCGTCCTTTGCATTTCCGCTGGTTAACTTTCCATTATTGTCAAATTTACAACCTTCGGTATTTCCATAAAGCGACGCACATGCAATAACCTTGTCCTGGCACAATGCGCGTGCTGCATACGCCGACAATGCGCCCGACGTCTTGGCCGTTGTTGTGTCAAAGTCGCGCAACGCCCCCGATTGCGTATCATAACATTCGGCCATTGTTGACACGCATGACATTTTTACTTCTTCAATTTTTTCGTCTTGCGCCTGGGCAATTTCGATTAATGCGGTGCGTTTAAATTCGTTCCACACAATATCAGACATATCGCGACATGTATCCAACGCCGACGTCGCAAACATCCTTTTTGAATTCAAGAATTTATCAAATTCTGGGTTTTGTCCCAAAACATCATCCGATGTCCCGTCAAGTCCAATCAAATCCGCCATTTTGAACAAGCGTTGTGAATAAATTGGTTCACCATTGGTTTGGTTGATATATACGCCACTTGGGTCAAGGCATCTTTTGTAATTTGCGCCACATGCCGCATCGGTCAACATTGCCGTTTTAACTTTTGCAACACATTCATTTACATCGGCACTGTTATGTGCGCGATATTCTTCCAATCGCGCTTCACGAAGATATTTTTCCGCTTGGCGGACGGTTTGTTTTACCGCTTCGCGTTGGGATGCAATCTTTTTTTCGTAAATGTTACAATCTTGTGTAATCATAATGCCATATGCACTGGTCGCCATTGTCAAAACCGCATTACTTTCACAGTTTTCTTTAATCAGTTCCAAACACTGCTTGTTTGACGCGTTATATAAATCAATACCTTCAAGTGCCGTCAAATCAACCCCGGTATTCGTGTCAAATATTGATGACCCGCCATCCGAACCCCACACATCATCCATATCGGTGGAAAAATCAATCGATATAATGCCCATTGACGCGTTTGAATTTTCTGGTGTACTTGATTTCTTTTTGCCCGACAACAAATCACCAATTTCATTCAATATTGATTGTGCGCCACTGGTATCATTTTTAATTGCGGCTTCACCAACGGTTGCTGTGTACATTGCGTTAACTTCGCTGGCGCTTTTGTCAACCACGTTCAAGTTATTATCTTCAAATTGCATCAGCAACGTTTTTGCCTGGTCCAGTGCCAATTCTGTATCACGAAATTCCGTAAAGCGTGCACTGCAATAACATCTTCTGTATGTGTCGTTTGCATTTGCACAAAATTGGTCCATACATGTTGCATATGCTTCACGACATTTCGAATAACCGCCACCAATTTTGGAAACGTCTGTAAATACCGCGGTTGCGCGCGCTTTTGTTGCGGCGCGTGCCAATCCATTGTGTGATATATTTGTCGCACTGCGCCCACGTGAAAGATTTGTTGGCATAACCGAACGCGCAATCGTATTTGCCGTTGAACGTGCCATTGTCGCACCGTCACGCGCATTTGCTGACGTCGCTGCACGCGAAACAACCGCGCCTGCGTTACCGCGCACCGCGCTTCGTCCCATATTTCGATTTACGCTTGATGTATTGCGTACAACGGTTGAACGCGCCACCCCATCAACCACCGCCGAATTTCCCGACCCACGTGAAACAACCTTGGCGTCAAGACGCGGACTGGATACGCCCATCGATACACTTCGTGGGTTTGGCTGTTGTGCGGCAAACACATCGCCACCAAATGCCAGTATCGCAAAAAACGCAGTTAACCAGTAAAAATTCAATGTTTTACGCTTCAAGAATTCTCTCTTTTGCATCATTGTACCATTTTTTGCCTTGTTGAATCAAGCCCTAAAATAACCCTATTTACATTCTTTATCAATTTGCGCCATTTCAAAAACATCCGGCGCCGATTGCTTTATTTCCGCCATATCAACAAGGCCCATGTTTATCCCCCAAAAAAGCGAATACAATTCATACGCACGATTGTACATTTCATATGCTTTATCGTGGTTTGATTTAATTAATTTATTCCCATCATTTACCATATGCATCGATTGTGCCAACAAGTGCTTTGAAACGCACCATACGTCGGGCCGTTTAACAATTCGCGCCATTAAATTGCGTCGTATTTCATGCACCATATCAAACAGTTCACCAGTGGATTTTTCTTCGATTAAAATCAAGTTCATCAATGCAACCGTCAAATCCTGATCTGATGACAAATCCAAAGGATTAACCTTTTTTGCGGCATCGTTCTTTTCAACTTGTTTAAACAGATTCCATTTCATTTTCGGTCCTTTTTATTGCGCCGCGCATATGTGCCGACCGCGCCCGCGAATTATTTTTTAATTCTTCATCGGTTGGCAATGCGGTTTTTATTATATCGAACGGCGCGCGTTCAATCGTTGGTATACGTGGATCGCCGGGCGCGCTTGTCCATGTTCGGAACGTATTTTTTACAATTCTGTCTTCGATTGAATGAAACGTCACACAAATGCATTTGCCACCTGGCTTTAACAATTCCGGCACCGCGTCCAATGCCTGTTCCAGTTCCCCCATTTCATCGTTGACCGCAATTCGCAGGGCCTGGAACACCGGTGCGACATCTTTTGGGTTGTGAATCAAGTCGCGCAATTCAAATGTTGTTTTTGGGGCATTTTCTTTGATTGCGCGTGCCAATATGTTTGCTTTTTTAACATCGCCATACATTCGCAATACATTGGCCAATTCTGGCACAGACTTTTGCGCAATAAATTCTGATGCCGTAATACCGTCCTGCGACATTCGCATATCAAGTGGCGCATCCGCCCGAAAAGAAAACCCACGTTCCGGCACATCAATTTGCATCGAAGATATCCCCAGGTCGAACACAATCGCATCAACCGTCATATCAATATCGGCAACATGCGAAAAAGTCTTTGGTATAAACGTAAAACGGTCACCATATTTGTCGTTCAGATTCTTGGCATCTGAAACGACATTTGGGTCGCGGTCAAACGCAATCACATGTGCCCCACGTTCCAAGAACGCCCGGGAATATCCGCCGGCGCCAAACGTGCAATCGATGATTGTTTTTCCATTAATATCACCCAATGCATTTATAACTGCATCCAATAAAACCGGAATATGTTTTTGTTCTGTGTTCATGTTATTCTACCTCGGCCCGCAGTCCCAACGCGGTTAAATCTGAAACCGTTGTCGCGCCAAGTTCAACCCCACCCGGCAATGCAACCGTTGCGGTTTTTTCGGCCCCATGCAAGACCAATTCCACACGCGTATATCCGCGGGGAAGGGCGACAAGTGCTTTTTTTACATCCTTTAATACCGTCTGGTCACGAATATCAAGTGTTATTTTTTTTGCAATTTTTGCAACCCATTGTGTCAGTGGTATAATTGAATCAACAAATATCGAAACCCTGTCATCGCGGTTTGAAGTCTTCCCAGAAATCAGTACAACATTTTCACCCGATAAAATTTGCGAAAATTCAATTGCCGAATCCCCGAATGCCACCGCATCAATATTGCCAAAGCTGTCTGATGCATTTATTGTAATCATTTCCTTGCCGGTTTTTGTGCGACGTCGACTGAAACTGTTAACATTTGCGGCGATTTGCACAGGCTTTCTGTCGCCCATTGATTCAAGCGTTGCACTTGTTGCCAAATTGGCACGTGCAATCAAGTGCTTGTATTGGTCCAACGGGTGTGCGGATATATAGAATCCCAGCGCCGACAATTCATTTTCCAATCTTTGTCCAAACGTCCATGGCGTCGTCTTTGGCAAGTTTTTACGCAATCTGTCTTCGGACACATCGTCTTCGACCGTATTTGCAAACAGTGACAACATATTCGCCCCATCGCGCGACTTTGCCGCATAAGACAATATCGCATCGGCATTCATGTAAATCAATGCGCGGTTTGGTTCAAGTGAATCCAGCACCCCCGTCTTGGCGAATGCTTCCAGGATTCTTTTATTCATAATCGGTGCGCATCGTTTTGCAAAGTCGGTCAAGTTTTTAAATTTTCCATTTGCGTTTCTTTCTGCGACAATTGCATCTGTTGCGACGGTTCCAACACCTTTCAGCGCCGCCAACCCATATATAATTTTCCCATCACGCACAGTGAACAAAGATTCACTTTGGTTAATATCTGGCGCGACAATTTGAATTCCAAAGTTTGATTTTGCATCATCGACAAATATCGCCAATTGGTCTGTATCGTTCAAGTTACTTGACATTGACGCGGCCAAGAATTCCGGCGTATAATTTGCTTTCAGATACGCGCATTGGTTTGCCACAATCGAATACGCAATCGCGTGCGATTTGTTAAAGGCATACTTTGCAAAATCCTTAAACTTTTCCCACAAATCCTTTGCGGTCGCGCGATCAAGCGTTCCTTCTTTTTCGCACCCCTCATAGAACAATCCTTCCAGTTCATCCAACATGGCGATAATCTTTTTACCCATCGCCTTGCGCACGTTGTCTGATTGTCCGCGCGTAAACCCGGCCAGCACGCGCGTCAACTGCATAACCTGTTCTTGATAAACGATAATACCGTATGTTTCTTTCAAGATTGGTTCTGCACGCGGATGAACGTATTCTATTTTTTCTTCACCATGCATACGTGCAATAAACTGTGGAATAAATGCGATTGGGCCTGGTCTGTTCAATGCATTCAACGCCGATATTTCCAAGAAACTTGTCGGATGCATCTTGCGCAATGTTTGCTGAACAAAAGGCGCATCAAATTGGAATATTCCTTCGGTTAATCCCTGTTGCCACAGTTTCATTGTCTTGGCGTCATCGGTTGGAATCTGGTCAAGGTCAATATTGATTCCGCGTGTTTGTTGAATCAGTCGTGTTGCATACTTTAACACCACCAGTGTTTCCAACCCCAAAAAGTCAAACTTAATCAATCCTGATTTTTCCAAATACTTGCCGTCATATTGGCACGATGGCAATGGGTTGGCCGGGTCACGATATACTGGTGCGATTTTTGTTGTTGGTCTGTCGCCAATAACAACACCGCATGCATGTTGTCCCAAGTTTCGCAAAGAACCTTCTAATTCTTCGGCAACTGTTACAACCTTGTTCAAGTCTTGGTCATTATTCAAAATATCTTGAATTTCGGTTGACATTCCAACGGCGTCTTTCAGTGTTTTTGCATCCTGGGGAATCAGTTTTGACAGTTTGTCTGACTTTGAATACGGCATACCATAAACGCGTCCAATGTCACGAATTGCGCCACGTGCCTGAAGTGAACCGAATGTAATAATACGGCACACAGAATCATGTCCATATTTTTCGCAAACATACGCCAACACGCGTTCGATACCCGTCGGTTCAAAGTCGACGTCAAAGTCGGGCATTGAAATACGATCTGGGTTCAAGAATCGTTCAAACAGTAACCCGTATTTTAATGGGTCTACATTTGTAATTCCCAACGCCCACGCCACAATTGAACCGGCGCCCGAACCGCGCCCTGGACCTGTTAAAACGTCATTGTTGCGGCACCAATCGATATAGTCCGCAACAATAAGGAAATACCCCGGGAATCCCATCCCTATAATAACGCCCAATTCAAATTCCGCCTGTTCAAAGTATGGCGCAGTGTCCGTAATACCATGCTGTTCCAATCTTCGTTTTAATCCATTCATCGTATTATCGCGCAACATCTGACATTCGGTTTCAAGGTCATCACCAAAACGTGGCAACAGTGGCTTTTCATGTACATTCACCATAAATCCACATCGTTGCGCGATAACCCACGTGTTTTCGATTGCTTCGGGTAAATCAGAAAAGATTTCCGACATTTCTTCATACGATTTAAAATATTGTTCAGACGACTTGCGTGGTCTTTCCGGGTCAATAACCTTGGTCTGTCCCAAAACGCACCCCAATGCATCTGCGGATTCATAGTCTGTACTTGCCGCAAAGCACACATCATTGGTTGCAACGATTGGGATATTCATTTCGCGTGCAATATTTAAAAATTCTGGTTCTGTTTTTATTTCATCGGCCAAACCATGCCTTTGTATTTCTATGTAAAATCTGTCCCCAAAAACATCCAACATACGTTTTGCATAACTGCGTGCCAGGTCGTTTTGGTCATTTAAAATCGCCATTCCAATTGGGCCCAAATGCGCCCCCGCAAGGCAAATAATGCCATCACTGTGCGACGCCAATTCATCAAACGAAACATGTGCGCCCAAATGGTGGTTTTCCCCACGCATATACATAATGCGGTTTAATTCGCAAAGGTTCAAATACCCAACATGATTTTGCGCCAAAAGAACAATTTTTGACAACGAATTTGCGCGCAGTATTTTGGGGTCTGCATTATGGTGGTTCAAAGACAATTCCACCCCAATAATTGGTTGCAGTTTATTTGACGGCATAACATCTGAAAATTCTGCGCATCCCGACATCAAGTTTGTATCTGTCAATGCGCACGCACTCATACCCGCGGCGGCACACAGTTTTGGTATCTGTTTAATGGTCAGTGTGCTTGCCCCAACTGAAAATCGTGAATGTGTACGAAGATGAATAAACTGCCCCATAACCCCTTTCCTTTATATACTTTACAAGTACAGTTGAATAAATTGATAAAATTGCACTGGGCCGACGCCATCAGTGCAATTTTCCGCAACAGTGTTTAAATTTTTTACCCGACCCACATGGGCATGGCGCGTTTCTGCGTGAATCATTGGCGGCGGCTTGGTTTAAACCTGCGTCATGTTCTGCGCGTTGTTTTTCTGTTGCATTAACATCTTCGCGTGTTAATTCCATACGGCAAACATAAGACACCGACATAATTTTAAAATTATTCACAGTGTTTTTGAACAAATCCAACGCTTCACGTTTATATTCATAAAGCGGATTTTTCTGGGCATATCCACGCAACCCAATTGCGCTTTGAAGATAGTCCATCTGTTGCAAATGTTTTTTCCACACCGCATCAAGCGCCCCAAGCATCATTTGACGTGACGCCATCTGCATTAATTCTGGGCCATACTTTGCGGCTTGCGCTTCGTATCTTCGCATTGCCAGGTTAAACAAAGTATCATATGCTTTTCTTTCTGTGATTTCTTCGTCTGTTTTCCACTTTTCGATATCGGTTATATCAAGTGCAAACACGCGCAGCATTGCATTATGAATACCTGTTACATTCCAATCTGCCGGCATTGCTTTTTCTGGGATGTTATTTTCGCATATTAATTCGACAACATCGCCAATCATTTCATGTGCCAACGGGGTCAAGTCATCTGACACCATCAAGTCATCACGTTGTTTATAAATAACCGTTCTTTGTTCATTTGCCACATCGTCGTATTTCAGCAATTCTTTACGCGCTTCGAAATATCTTGCTTCTACACGTTTTTGTGCTTTTTCAAGTGCCTTGGTTATCCATGGGTGTGTGATTGCTTCACCCGTTTTTAATCCCAACGTTGTCAACATTCCCTGAAGGCGCGCCGCCCCAAAAATGCGCATTAAATCATCGTCCAGCGCCAAAAAGAACTTTGAATCACCCGGGTCACCTTGACGGCCTGAACGCCCACGTAACTGGTTATCAATACGGCGCGATTCATGACGTTCCGTTCCGATAACATAAAGTCCACCTGCATCCAAGACCAACTTTTTGTTGGCTTCGATTTTTGCATATATTTCTGCTTTTTTTGCTTCAAAGTCTGGCGCGTCTGAATCCAATTCTGCAATCAATTCTTCGGCATTCCCCCCAAGTTTAATATCCGTACCACGTCCGGCCATATTTGTCGCGATTGTAAC
>JAGBGA010000114.1 GCA_017936185.1 Alphaproteobacteria bacterium
GGCCCGATTCGCATCCAAGAAATACACATTTGCACGAATTCTTATTAAATGTTCCTGGGTATCACGCGGCAAATTTGCGAACGCCACATCCGGGGTCATTGACGTATTAATCATAACCGTTCCACCGGCACGCAGACCACGAAATACATCAAAACGTTGTGCAATCATAAAGTTTGAAACACTAATAAAATCTGCAACTTCGACCAAGTACTGGCTTTTTATTGGCGCGTCTGAAAAACGTATATGCGATGCCGTCAACCCACCAGATTTCTTGGAATCATACACCGCATACGATTGCGGATACAAATCAGAATTTTCCCCAACGATCTTTACGATATTTTTCACCGCACCAACGGTACCGTCACTGCCAATACCATAAAGGATTGCCGTTTTAAAGTTTGGATCTTCAACCGAAAACGCCGGGTCTGTTTTCAAAGACGTTCCGCTTAAATCATCATCAATACCGACTGTAAAGTTATGATGCAATGTTCCACGCATCAAGTTTTCATAAATCGCCTTGACATCGCGCGGTTTAAATTCTTTGGACCCCAAACCATATCGCCCACCAAATACCTGTGCCGTATCACCAACAACCGACTTTACATCTTGGTACAATGGTTCACCAACGCTGCCTGGTTCTTTGGTTCGGTCAAGAACCGCGATACGTTTTACTGTTTTTGGCAATACGTTCCGGAACGCATCAACCGGGAATGGACGATAAAGATGAATTTTCACCACCCCAAGTCCCGACGGCAAATGCGCCAGTGTTTCTTCAATTGTATCGACCGCACTGCCCATTGCAACGATAACATTTTCGGCATTTTCATCGCCGACATAATCAACCAAGTTATATTTCCGTCCGGTCAATTCTGCAAATTTATCCATCATGCTTTGCACAATTTCCGGTGTTTTTTCATAAAGTGGATTTGCCGCTTCGCGTCCTTGGAAATATACATCTGGATTTTGCGCGGTACCACGAATCGTCGGATTATCCGGCGTCATTCCACGCGCCCGATTTTCAAGGACCAGGCTTTCTGGAATCATTTCACGCAAAACATCATCATCAATTCGTGTCAATCGCGATTCTTCGTGGCTTGTTCGGAACCCATCAAAGAAATGCAAGAACGGCACACGCGCACGTATTGTTGACGCATGCGCAATTGCGGCCATATCATGTGCCTGTTGAACATTATGCGACGACAACATGGCAAACCCCGTTGAACGTACCGACATGACGTCACTGTGATCGCCAAAGATTGACAACGCATGCGTTGCCAACGCGCGCGCCGCGACATGCATAACAAACGGTGTTTGTTCACCTGCAATTTTATACATATTTGGAATCATTAACAACAGCCCCTGGGACGCGGTAAAAGTTGTCGCCAACGACCCCATTTGTAACGCACCATGCATTGCGCCGGCCGCCCCTGCTTCGGATTGCATTTCGATAATTTGTGGCTGTGCCCCCCAAATATTCTTTTTATGTTGAAAAGACCATTCATCTGCCAATTCACCCATTGTACTGCTGGGGGTAATGGGATAAATCGCCGCAAAATCAACACATCTGTACGCGACATCCGCCGCCGCCCAGTTTCCGTCAACAATCAATTTAGACATATTATATTTCCTTCTTGTATAATTTTGACATTGAACAAATAATACCCCCATTTTTTCCCCAAGGCAAGAGTTACTTCAGAAAAAATAATTGACAAACAAAACGCTTTGTGCTATTTTTTCGCCAAAAGATAAAAAAGGGCACCAAACATGACTCAAATAACCGCATACAACACAACGCGTGCACGCAATTTTCTTGTAACAACTGGTGATGACATTGTAAAAAAATACCTTATTTACATAACAGGCCGATTTGATTATGAAAACACCACTGAACTGATTGGAAATCTGGGGGCGATTGTTGCAAATTTACCACAAAAGCCAATATACGCCCAAAAATCAGAAATCGTGTCACCATATGACATTGACAAGAAAAACCCATACACTGACGAAGATATGCCCACCATTATCGACATATTCATCGATTCAAATGGCGGCGACACACGCGTACTGCATGACCTGTCAACATTATTAAGCATGGCAAAAATGCGTGACGCAATTATTCGCACCACTGTCATGTCTGCCGCATACAGCTGTGGCAGCATGCTTGCCATCCAAGGAACGCCTGGGTACCGTATTATGTCACAAAACGCCGAACATTTGATTCATTATGGAAAAGTAACCACAGAGATTTATTCCGAATCCCACGAAGAACTTGCAACACAAGAAATCAATCTTCACAAAGAAAGATTATTTTCCAAGTACGAACGGTACACAAACATTCCAAAGCGCATATTGAACGAAGTAAAACGAAATCGCATTGACAAAATTCTTGACGCTCAAAAATGTCTGGAATACGGTGTTTGCGATTGGATTCTTAATGAAAACGGCACTTTACAAGGCCGCACACGATAAAAAATGGGGCGTTCGCCCCATTTTTTATTTTTCTTTTATAACAACAACCGTTTCATCCGACCCCGACAGCGCTTCTGTCAATTTGGTCAAACTGTGCGTTTGCATTTTCGACATTGCCA
>JAGBGA010000011.1 GCA_017936185.1 Alphaproteobacteria bacterium
GAATTCAAAAAGTTCTGGAAATTTGGAATACCGTATTTCGCCGCCAATTCAAACAGTGGCTTTACATTTGGGTAATCCCATGGGAAATCCGGCGTGATGTTATATGTCGGAATTGGGAATGTAAACGGACGACCCAATGCGTCACATTCGGTCATAACTTCCAAAAATGCGCGATTGATTAAGTCCATTTCCGCCTGTAAATCGCCATATGTAAAGTCAACTTGTTTGCGACCAATGAATGGACGTTGATTCTTTAAATCTGTTGGACAGGTCCAATCGAATGTAAAGTTAATAAATGGCGTCTGGGTACCCCAACGGCATGGAACCGCACAGTTAAATATTAATGTCTGCATCGCATTCTTGACATCAGAATATGATAAATTGTCAATGCGAACATATGGGGCAAGGTATGTATCAACCGATGAAAATGCCTGGGCGCCGGCAAATTCGTTTTGCAATGTGCCCAAGAAATTTACCATATGCGAAATCGCCGTCGCCATGTGACGCGCCGGTTCACATTGAAGATAACCATCAACACCATTGAAACCTTCGTATAATAATTCACGTAACGACCAGCCCGCACAATACCCCGTCAGCCAACCCAAGTCATGAACATGAATTGCCGCGGTTTTGTGCGCTTCAGCAACCGCCCGCGGATAAAGGTTTAACCAATATTCCGCGGTGACGCGTTCGCTGGTACGCAATATCAGGCCACCGATGGAATAGCCGATATTTGCATTTTCTTTGATACGCCAATTTGAACCACCGACGTAACCTTCGATAACTTCGACCGCATCAACCATTGATTCGCGGATTTCAGTACGTTTTTGACGGTATATAATGTACGCTTCGGCGGTCTTATATGCGCGCGCGTCCATTAATGATTGAATAACAATGTCTTGGATTGATTCGACATTTGGTGTTTTATCTGCAAACTTGTTATCAAGACGCTTTAATACATCTTGGGTAATCTTTACAATTTCAACATCTGATATTTCATCGGTTACGTTGACCGCCTTTTTTATCGCTTCGTATATCTTTTTGGCATCAAAAGGAACCGTTTCACCACTGCGTTTTTGCACCGCAACAAGACGCGTGGTAAGCGTTGGGGTAATCTGAATCTTGATTTCGTTTTGTGTTTCTGACATTTTAAATACTCCAATCCTTGTAAAAACACAACATATAGTGGTTGTTTGTTTAATTCGCTTACAATATATAGTTTTACAAACAAACTATCAATACATAAAAACGCAAAAAAAATTTATTTTTCGCTTTACTTTTTAAAAAGCGGATTTTCTGCATATTACAGACAGAAAACAGAATCGGCATTTGCACACCAATATGACTTTTGTACGTAAAAAAAACAAAAAACACGATGGGAACTGATTCGTTTTTTGACTTTTTTTACAAAATATAGTCAAAAAATTGCGAATCAGTATCTATATCTTGTATTTTCAACCCATAACGATTCTGTTTATGGGCGATACTTTTTGATGTTGTGTTTTGTGGCAAAAATGACTATATTCATATATATCGTGGTTATGGTGACCGCGGTTATGTTCAATATAATACAAGGCATTATTATGATGAAAAACATATACGAAATGCTGCAAGATGTATGTTCGCGGAACAAAGACGGTATTTTCTTGGTACGCCAGAATGAAACATATGCAGAATTATTGAAAAAAGTAAAACAACGCGCAGTATTGTTGGCAAAGCGTTTTGGTATCAAACGTGGCGATACAGTTGCAATATTGTCGGGAAATACACCGGACTTTTTGCGTTCCTATTTCGCCATTGCGTCCCAGGGCGCGCGTGTATTGATGTTGGATTCAGGACTTCAAACATCCGAACATATCAATATGATGAAACGCACAAATTGCAAATTGACACTGGCCCAGAAAAGCATGTTTATTGACGATGCACCATGTGAAATGTTCGATATTGAAAACATCGATGACACAGATGCACGCGAATTCACAATGTGCAAGACAGAACGCGAAGAAATCGCCCAGTTGTCTTTTACATCGGGTTCAACCGGCAATCCAAAAGTCGTTGGTTTAACACATAATAATTTGTTGTCGTTGGCGGATGGCGCACAATTCTATAAAGACGTTATCTTGCCGGGGTATACTTTTTATGGATTCTTGCCACTTTATCATATATATGGGGTGGTGATTAATATTATTGTGCCAATCGCGTTACAGGGAAAATTGCTGCTGCAACCGGTGTTAAAACCACAAGAATTTGTGAAAGACTTTAAACAGTATCGGCCAGAAGTAATCCCCGCCGTTCCACGTATTTGGGAAGTATTCTATAAGAAAATTGCAGACAGTGCACGCGACAAACACGTGTGGACATTGATGCGTGTAATCGTATCGCTGCGACATGTGTTACGCGCAATTGGACTTGGTGGGCTGGTTAACAAGGTTACAAAACCTGTACATGATGCGTTCGGTGGCAAAACACGTGTTTTGGTTTCGGCCGGGGCAACATTAAAACCATCAATCCGCAGATTCTATGAAAAGATGGGATTTGTTGTTGGCGATTGCTATGGCTTGACCGAAACAACGGGGCCGGCAAACTTTAACTTTGCATTCAGAAAGCCGGACGGTTCAATGTATTATGCCGGCCCATTACCAGGTAATGAATTGCAAATTCACAACCCAGACAAACATGGTGTTGGGGAAATCTGGGTTCGTGGAAACTTGGTCATGCCGGGATATGTCGAAAACGATACCGCAAACGAAGACGCCTTTGAAGACGGATGGTTCAAGACAGGTGATTTGGGGTGCCTTGATAAATATGGCCGATTGACGGTCAAAGGACGCCAGAAACAGGTTATTGTTCTTGACAGTGGTAAAAATGTTTATCCAGACGAACTGGAAGACCTTTATATGCAAAACGACGAAATATTGAATGCGGCGGTGTTTGAATATGTAATCAAAGACAAAACCGTCCCATTCGCAGTGTTCCAAGTAAAGCCAGGCGTAACAGTTGACCGCGTGTCAATGTTGGTAAAAAAATCAAACTTGGCAATTGCACAGTATAAATGGGTTCGCCACTTTGCAATTACCGAAGAAGAATTGCCATCAACATCGGCCAAAAAAGTCAAACACTTTGCGGTTCGTGATATGTTGGAACATGGCGCCTTTAAACGGGCAGAACCGTAACAAAAATCCCCCAATATGGGGGATTTTTATTCGGTACGTTCATGTTCACGTTCATGTTCATGCGTGCGTTCGTAAACCATGCGCGCGTTCGCCATTTGATGTGTGGTGCACGCATTGGTTCGGGGTGAATTCGGGACACTAAAATCTGAAATCTTGGCGCGAAGTATGGCAACGCCGTTTTGAATCTTGGCATCGGCATCCGCCGCCAGTCCAGGACGCTGGGCATCAGAACATTGTATACGTTCATCCGCATCGGGCGACATTACAATTTTCGTTTGCCATTTGCGACGATGGTCAAATGTTGCTTGGCGGGCATGCGTTACCGCCGGATTAACATCGGAAAACGAAAACACAAAGTCACGCACAGTGTCCAGCGCACGCGTCCATGCCACCCCAAGCGTATCACCCCCCAACCAATTGCGAAGCGATATACCAGAAAACAATACTTCAATCGCATTATTAATTTGGGTTCGGTCTTGGTCGGTTAAACAGGAACGCGTGTATTCGGCCGAAGACACCCCACCCAACATTGCCATAATTTTTTCAATATTTTGTGACATTTTTTACCTTGTTCTTTTTTTATACCTTGCTATGCGGCACGTGAATTTGTGTTGTTACGCGCGAAATTCGCAATATTGTTTTGAACGCGAATGCGCAATTTCATGGCGCAAAGGATAACACGCTGTTGACCACGATTAAATTCAGCCTTGGCATTTGGATTTGCATGTGGCTTTACACGTGGTTTTTCATGTGGCGTTGCGTGCGGACGCACCCCAGAATGGGCCGGGGCCGGTGTATTGGCCGGCATTTTTGTTGGCATTGCCGCGGGCACAGTGGTCTTGGCCGGTGATTTCGGTGCCGGCGATTTTGGCTCGGGTGCTGGTGCCGGTGATTTTGGTGCAGGTGCGGATTGTGATTGTTCCGTAATGACTTCTTTGGCACGTTCGTCGTATCGCGCCAATATCAAATTTATTGTATCCATCGCACCACGAATCATTTCCATGCCACGTGCGCGAATCTTGTGCGCATCTTGGCCGTCTTGGTCGATTTTGCGGACACTGTGCCGGTATGTCATGATTACGCGCGACCAATACTTTTTATGTGACGCAAAAACCGATGCCAGATAAGACGCCACCAAATTCCCAGGATTGCGATTCTTGGTAAATGCGTCACATTGGGAAAACGCAGTCTGCCACGCATGCCCCAGTGTATGACCATTCGACCAATTCACAAAAGAAAATCCATTAAACAATTTTAAATACGCACGAGTCAATATTTTGCGGTCAGCACCACCAACACGACGCGCAATCGATGGCGCAAGGTTGATTATAAACTTTTCTTGGGTTTGTGCGATGTTTTGTTGTGTATTCATAACGAACCCCTTTGGTTGGAATCCTGTGGCGCACCCACAGTAATTATATATATGTACGTGCGCATATATTTTCAAGACCGGATTGTCAAGAAAAAAGATTTTTTGACATATGTCCTAGTTTCATGCAAGAATATACGTGTCCGTATCGTAAACAACACGCTGTTGCCAATAATGGGCGGTGTGGATATGGGCCCGCATCTTGCCAATAATGGGGGTGTGGAACTTCATCGAAACCAAGGAGTTAAAAGATGAAAAAAACTTTAAGCGCGGCGGTTGCGTTGTCTGTACTTGGGGCACCGGCAATTGCGGCGAACTTGGAAAACCCACTGTATATGCCAAAACAAGGCGCAGTGTATTCCAAAACATCTGCGGGTGTTATGTATAAAATCGCAGA
>JAGBGA010000115.1 GCA_017936185.1 Alphaproteobacteria bacterium
CGTACTTTGAAAATCTGTTATGCATATCCATCATAATATCTTCGGCCGACCCAAACGAAAGCGTTGTAAAGCGCGGGTTTTCAAGTGGCGTTGTTGGTCCATGTTGAATAACGACAATATTTTGTTGAATCTTTTTAATTTCGTCTGGCGCGTATCCCATCTTGCGCATTTGTGCCGCCATAAAGTCGCCCAGTACACGCGCAACCATCGCGCCATGTGAATGTGCAAAGATTCGAACCTTGGACACATTTTCCAATGCTTTTTCTTTGTCGACAATTAACGGTAAAAACAACATTTCAAACAAGTCTTGAATATAATCCGGTGTTGGCACTTCTTTTGCCTGCTTTGTTGTCAAGCTGTGTTTTATTTTGTGGCCTGCGGCTTTAAAGATTGTGGCGCGATGCCCCTTGTAATCATGCAACCCAAAGAAATAATATGCCGCGTATATATTCACATCCTTTACATCGCCCCAATCAAGTATTTTTCGCATGCGTTTAATATAGTAATTTGCATTTTGTGGCTTATATGTCATATCACCACCAAACACAATTAATGTTGGTTTTCCGACTTCGATTGTGTCGGTTGGCGCGACGCCATGTTCAAACTGTTCATCGCGTGGCACTTCTTTCATAACAAAGGCTTTTGTTGGTGTGTATTCTGCGTTCATATTTCTTTCTTCATCATTATTGCGTCGACGCCGTCATAGTATTTTGGGCGAACGCCAACTTGTTTGTATCCGTTTTGTTCATAAAGTGTACGTGCCGGTGTGTTGTCTTGCGCAACTTCCAAGAATATACTTTTAACGCCGTTTTTTTTCAGTTCGTTTTCCATAATGCCCAACATTGCCGCCGCAATTCCGCCACGTCGTGCATCGGGCGCAACCCCGATTGTAATCAGTTCCGCTTCATCTGCGACCGCGCGCCAAACGATAAATCCATTTTGACTGGCAATAATTTCACAGCCCGAATTTTTCAAGTCTGCAAAATCGTTCGCCGACCATGGTTTGTGTGGAAAGCATTTTTGATGAAGATTCGCCAGATTACTTAACATTTTTTATTTTCTTCCGCATAGCTGGGACGCAGATACATTGGCACCGCAGGTTCATTGTCGCCATTTGCAATTTTTTCTGCAACAACTTTTACCCCCAGTTTTAAATCAAATGGTTTGTGTCCAACGGTACGCGGCCATTCCATTTGTTTTGTTTCTATTTCATCGATTTGCATTGTTTGTGGTTCCAATCCACCGGCGGCAACAAAGAAATCGCCACGCCCAGAATCAATTGCAACAAATGCATCTGGCGTCGCGGCCAGATATAAATCAAACGCACTTATTCCGATGACGGGAATATTTAACCCCATTCCAACACCCTTGGCGTACGCAATCCCCAGGCGAATTCCTGTAAAGCTGCCTGGGCCAACAACAACGCCAATTGCCGTAATGTCACGCCATGACGCGCCGCATTCGGCAATAAACTTTTCGCATTCCGCGGGCAGGGCGACCGACTGCTTTTCTGTCACCACCGCTTTGTATTTATCACCCAATACAAATTCCAAGTCTTTGCCCGATGTATTAATTACAAGAATCATATATTCACCCCAAATCCTATTTTCTTGGAAAATCCTGCAGACTTGCGCCATGATAACAGTTCATCAATCTTTTCTGGTGTAAATTCTGTCTTGATATCCGCACAGTCGTTTTCCAACAACGAACGACGCAATACCGCTGTGATTTCACGCTGTACCTGTCGCACCCCTTGTTCAGAAGTATATTTTTGTATCAAGTGTTTAATTGCGTCATCCGACATAACGATATCATCTGTATTCCATCCTGTATCGCGTGCCGCGCGCGCAATCAAGTGTTCACGTGCGATTTTTACTTTGTCATCCATTGAATATCCTGGTATTTCAATAATTTCCATACGGTCTTTCAATGCGTTTGACATGTTCAAACTGTTTGCTGTCGCAATAAACATAACGTTCGATAAATCAAAGTCTACTTCCAAATAATGGTCGCGAAATGTCTTGTTTTGTTCCGGGTCAAGAATTTCCAACAACGCCGATTCCGGATCGCCCCGCCAATCACGTCCCATTTTATCAATTTCATCAAGAACGATTACCGGATTATTCGTTTTGCATCGTTTTAACGCGTCCATTATGCGCCCGGTTTGTGCGCCTATATACGTCTTGCGGTGACCACGAAAATGTGCTTCGTCTGAAATCCCGCCCAGTGATATCCGCTGATACTTGCGCCCAAGTGCCGTTGCGATTGATTTCCCCAGTGACGTCTTGCCAACGCCCGGCGCGCCAACAAAGCACAAAATACTTCCCTGGTTTGACTTGGTCTTTTTCATAACCGCGATATGTTCAAGTATTCTTTCCTTGACCGCATCCATGCCGGAATGTTCACTGTCAAGCACTTCGCGCGCATGCTTTAAATCAATTGGCGCATTGTCTGACGCGCCCCATGGCATAGACAACAATTCGTCCAAATATGTCTTCAACAACCCACCTTCATTTGACATTGGCGACATTGAACGCATACGCTTCCATTCATTCATTGCCTTTTCTTTGGCTTCTGCGGGCATAGATGATTTCTGGATTTTTTTGCGAATGTTCGCAGTATCCGCTTCGCCATCGTCTTCGCCCATTTCTTTTTGCAACGCACGCATTTTTTCTTGAAGTATTGCTTCGCGCCGCCCATTTTCCATTTGTTGATGTATGCGTTTATTAATTGATTCTTCGATTTTTGCGGTTTCTGCCATTAATTTGACGGCTTCCAATAAAATCATCAGTTTTTCAGACCAGCTGGTTGCACAAAGCGCCTTTACTGCAACGTCTGTATCAATATCTGCTGTTTGCACAACGGCATCGACAAACGCGGGCAGGGGATAATTATCAATTACATTGCGTAATTTATCCATTTTGAACTTTCGTGAAGTACTGGCCAACGTTTGCATATTATCGGCCAACATATCGCGCAGCATTATCGTCTGTTCAGAATTCATATCATCCATAATGACGATTGGTTCCACCTTGGCCGAAAAGATACCATCATTTAATTCTGTTTCATTTAATTTCACAACATCTGTTGTTCGCACCAAGGCATGAATTGCCCCATCGGGCAAAGTCAGTATTTGCACAATATCACCAATTGTGCCGACATTAAAAATATCTGCAACATTTGTTGGGTATGCCCACGTATGTTGTGGCACAAGAACAATTTGTTGATGTCCGGCTTTTGCGGCGGCCTTGACGCACGCGACCGACATTTGATTATCAATCAGCACCGGCACCGTCAAGCCCGGCGACACAACTAAATCACGAAATGGTAAAATAAAGTTTTTCATAGCCCATTAAATATAATAAAAATTAACAATATTTCAAGGTGAATAAAAATCAGATTATATATAAATTAAAAAACCCGCCATTTGGCGGGAAATATTATTTTTTTGCTGCTGCGGCCATTGCGGCTGCTTTTGCTTTTTCGTCTTCTTCCATTGGCATTTTACCACCGATTGTTGCGAACGCCAATTCTGCCTGGTGCAAGCCCAATTCAACGCCATCTGGCAGAACCAAGTCTGTACCATGAACCACGTCGCCGATTGTCAAGTTTGCCAAATCGATAACGATTTTTTCTGGGATAACATCGACCAAACCGCGCAATGCAACTTTACGTACCGCAAAGTTCAATGTTCCACCCAATTTCAAGCCCTTTGAAATATCTGCATTGATAACTTCAACAGGTACAACCACGTTAACTGGGCTTTTAACGTCGATACGTTTAAAGTCCGCGTGCATTGCCATATCGGACACTGGGTGATATTGCACGTCCATCAACATTGCGTCTTCGACACCGTTTGATGTTTTGATTTGGAATAATTTTGTTCGCAAACCTGGTGTTTTCAACAGCATTTCGAATTCACGACCGTTTAATTCGATTGCGACTGGGGCTTTCTTTTCCCCGTAAATAACAGCAGGGATATTTTTGTTGTTGCGAATGCTACGTGCGGCCCCCTTGCCGGCAACGTTGCGAATTTCTGCGTTAATATTAATTGCCATTTTTTAATCCTTTTTACAGCATTTGTTTATGTTATACGCAACCTCCAAGGGTGTTGCGCGCGTGCCATTATTACGCAAAACCAATAAAAAATCAAGTAATATTTATACTGTACGGAATGAATGCGCGATTTAAATTTTCTTTAATATAAAAAATCTTGCCCGGCCGTATGTTTTATCACGAATTATTTGCCATTCGTTTTCGTTTGGCAATATGTCATTTCCGACTTCTTGTTCCCATATCAGTATTGTGCCCCCACGTACCGCATGCGCCAACCGCGCAACAAACGCGCGCCCTAATTCTGGTGTTGTATATGGCGCATCAACAAATACCATATTGACGTCTGGGGCGTATTTTTCAATTGCACCAATTGCGTCTGTTTGAATCACCGATGCCCGCGCACCAATCGCCAAGGTCGCCAAATTATCACGCACTGTTTTAATTGACGTCGGCGCAACATCTGTGAAAAGAACACGTGCATCCGCATACCGCGAAAGGCATTCCATTCCAAACGCGCCCGAACCTGCAAACGCGTCCCATATATGCATTTTTTGCCCAAAATCCACGATACCGCATTCCAGCATATTAAACAACGCAATCCGCGCCCGATTTTGTGTTGGGCGTGCATCTGGGGGTAATTTCAGTTTGCGTCCACGAAACGCACCGGAAATAATTTGCAATTTTGAATTCATACGATAAAGTATAAAGCATGAATTTTATGAATCAAGCCATTCTTTCTGCAAAACGTGCATTTGCGCACGAAGATGTACCAATTGGCGCCGTCATTGTCTGTGATGGCAAGGTTATCGCACGTGGTGAAAACATGGTGCAATTAAAAAAGAACCCAACCCTTCACGCAGAAATCGTTGCAATTAATCGCGCGTGCAAAAAATTGGGTGCCAAGTTTTTGGATAATTGTGACATATACGTATCATTGGAACCATGCGCAATGTGTGCAACGGCAATATCGCTTGCCCGGATAAAGAATGTTTATTTTGCTGCGACGGACGAAAAGGGGGGCGGCATAACATCGAACGCACGCATTTATGACACAGACAAACATTTGTGGAAACCCACCGTCCATCACATGCCCGAATACGCCGACGAATCCGCACGATTATTGCGTGAATTTTTCGCGTTACGTCGTGCCAAGAAATAAAACCGCCATCTGGCGGCTTTATTTATATTAGTGATTTCCCGGTCATATCTTCTGGTTGCTTTATCCCAAGTATTTTCAGCATTGTTGGTGCAATATCGGCCAATCCGCCATCGCGAACATTTGGTGCGTCATCTGACACGACAATAAAGTTTACCGGGTTTGTTGTATGTGCCGTCCATGGTACATTGTTTTTATCATCCCACAGTTTTTCTGCATTACCATGATCGGCGGTAATTAATACCATTCCACCAATTTTCAGTACCGCCGGCACCAGGCGCGCCAACTGGGCATCAAGTGTTTCCATCGCGCGAATTGTTGCGACTTCGTTTCCGGTGTGGCCAACCATGTCCCCATTTGCCCAATTAAGAATAATAACATCAAAATCCCCCAATCTTGGCAACAGTGCATCTGTCACTTCGATTGCGGACATTTCTGGCTTCATATCAAACGTTGCGACATCTGGCGACGCAATCAGTACTTTTTCGCCACCCGGGAAATCCACATTCCGTTCCGCATCAAAAAAGTATGTTACATGGTTGTACTTTTCTGTTTCTGCAATACGAAGTTGTGTTAATCCATTCCTTGCCAACACATCACCAAGTGTGTTTTTTACTTCTATATCTGGTAACAGTGCCGGGCAAACTTCATTCAGTCCTTCGCCATATTGTGAAAAGCATAAAATATGTGCGCCTGTCTTGACGATTTCGCGCATAATTTGACGGGCGCGGTCACTGCGATAATTTCCGAATAAAAATCCATCTTGTGGTTTTATTGGCATGTCGCCCCTGATAACCGTTGGTTTGATAAATTCATCGGTTTCACCACGTGCATATGCCGCATTAATTGCGTCTTCAATTGTATCGGCAACAAATTCAGATTTTGCATTTGCAATTGCGTCAATTGCCAACATTGTTCTGTCCATATTTTGGTTTCTGTCCATTGCATAGTACCGCCCAGACAGCGTTCCCCAAAAAGCACGACCATTTGCGAATGCATCGGCCAATTTTTCTTGGATTAATTTTATATATTTCGGCGCCGACTGGGGCAGGGTATCACGCCCATCTGCGATAAAGTGAATGCAAATCTTTAATCCATTATCAATAATACGTTGCGCAATCAGTAACATGTCATTTATATCCGCATGCACACGCCCATCGGACATCAATCCCGCCATATGAACAATACCGTTATCTTGTTTTATGTCACGCATAAACGTATTCAAGGCATTGTTTTTGTCCCAGTCTTCAATTTGAAATCTGCGCAAGAATTGGTTAACAACGCGTCCCGACCCCATTGTAATATGTCCGACTTCGGAATTTCCCATTGTTCCATCCGGCAATCCGACGGCGGTACCGCTTGCATCAAGTATCGAATGCGGATATTTTTTTAACAATTCATCAAAGAACGGCATTTTTGCCAACGCGACCGCGTTATGTTCGCGTGCTGGGTTAATGCCCACGCCGTCCATAATACATAATACCAATGGTTTAATCATAAATTTTCCTTTCTTTTAATCATGCCGAAATAATCATAGACATTTTTTAATTGCAAAATCAAAAGAAAAATGTATAAAATAAAAATGATAGGAAATACATCTTAAACCCTGGGATAAAACATGAGTAGAAAAGCCTTTAAGCCAACATCAATCGACGAACACATTGGACAACGCATGCAATTGCGTCGTGTAATGTTGGGCATGTCCCAAAAGGACCTTGCCAAGATATGTGGTGTCACGTTTCAGCAAATTCAAAAATATGAATCTGCGGGTAATCGTATATCTGCATCGCGCTTGTTTGAATTAAGTGTTGCGCTTGAAACGCCTGTTGCGTTTTTCTTTGCGGGCTTGCCGGGGCATATTGAACGCGAACCACGCAACGGTCATTTGCCTATACGTTCGGCGCTTTGCGATGAAAAGCCGTCTGATCCGCTTGGTAAAAATGAATCATTACAATTGATAAATCTTTATTGGAAATTACCAACCGATGCACAACGTGATGTGGTTATGAAGATGTTAAAGGCCTTGAACGGCCAAGAATAAAATTGATTTTATATCATAAAAAAACCGCCAATCGGCGGTTTTTAAATTGTTTTTTCTTTTTTTATTAACGACGGCGAAATCCGTTATTATGCTGTGCGCTGTTGCTGGAACGTTTTGACAAATAGCGCGCAGAAATCAAAACCAACCATTCCAAAGACAGTGCCGCCAATCCAATTAATTTATTATCAATTCCTGCGACCCATCCCAAGATGTACACCAACTGTGCCAAGAAAGATATATACAGAATGCCGAACACACCTGTAAAGAATATTTTTTTTACTTTTCCAAACATTTTATTGTCCTTTCCCTTGTAATTACATATATAAAAACAAAATGTCGGGATTTCTGGTGCCAGGTACCCGACCGACCCCGCAAAAGCTAAAACGAATACAGTCAACAATTGCCAACCATATTCAACGCCACATTAGGCAGCCATTGCAAGGCGAACATTGTCGTTCGCAGCGATTCTATCGCCATTCATTTTTTTTATTGGTCTTTAACGACACCACGTCGGATTCACCCAATTTGTCTTTCATCATCTGTCGAATCTATGTCAGCCCCATAA
>JAGBGA010000116.1 GCA_017936185.1 Alphaproteobacteria bacterium
GAATGCGCCATATCTGCTATAGTCATCTGGGATTGGATTTTTTGCCTGCCATCCACCATTTGCATATGCGTAAAAATCATCGGCCGGATTGATCGACATGTCCATATTTTCAATTTTTATCCCAGTATTCATTACTTTCTCCTTTGTTATACAGTGTGCCCACACAACCGCAATTGCGACGGCGATAATTCCAACGATGTTCCAAAAAGTGCTTTTCATATTTCCTTTACCAAATTGACAATCATATCATCAAGAACCATCATGCCATTTTTGGTTGCCTTGATACGATTGTTTTCAATTTGAACCTTGTCTTTGTTATTTTTTACCCAGTCCATATTGATAACGTTTTTTACCATGTCTGTCAATTGGCAACCACGCACCGTTCGCATTCCGGTGATTATGTTTTCAATTGCGCGTGTTTTGTTATCAATCTTGTCAAATTGTGCGTTTGCGCCACGCTGCTCAAACCATTCGTTGTTTAAAAGTACGCGCCCAGCGGCACCATTCCCAATTCCGATATATGGCCGGCCATCCCACACATTTTGATTGTGTTGGCACTCATGTCCCGGTACGGCATAGTTTGAAACTTCGTACCGTTTTGCGACAAGTGTATCTTCGATTGCCATATACATTTGCGCCATTGTGTTGTTGTCTGGCATTTTCAATTTCATTTTTCCAAATGGTGTATCTGGTTCAATTGTTAATTCGTACAAAGAACAATGTGTTAACCCAATTTCATTAATTTGTTTGCATGTCTTGATTACGTCGTCCACTGTTTCGCCTGGGGTGCCGTATATAAAGTCACCTGACACACGTAATCCGATATCCATTGCGTTTTTTATTAATTGTATTGCTGTTTGTGCGTCGTGTTGGCGTCCCAAGAATTTTAATTTTTCATCATCAAAACTTTGTACCCCGATGGACAGTCTGTTTACCCCTGCGCGAACAAAACCATGTAATTTTTCCACATCAATTGTTCCGGGGTTGGATTCAAGTGTAATTTCTGCGTCATTCAATATATGAAAATTATTTTTAATTGTATTTATAATTTCTTGAAAAACACCTATTGGCATCAGTGACGGCGTTCCGCCCCCAAAGAAAATCGTTGGCACGTCAACGTTTCCAATTTTTGTGCCCCACTGTTTTATTTCGTCGCAAATACCGGTTACATATTTATCCCAATCTGGGTGCGCGCACGCATGCGAAAAAAAAGCACAATATTTGCACTTTGATATACAGAACGGGACATGGATATAAATATTATGCGCTGGATTTTTCATGTTGATGACATTTTATCGTCTGAATTTATTCGCGCAAGTAATAAATGAAAATGCTTTTACAATAAATGATTTTATGGTATAATGCTGTCAACGTGATACAATGAAGGCAAGGACACTATCTTTTATAACCGGCATTTTTGCGCCGTTTGCGGTATATGCTGCGAACGAAGGTGTTCCGTCGTATTATCAAACTGCATCTGCGCCAACGGCGAATCAGACGTCGTATGGTGAATACGCCACCCAAGGCTATACCAAGTATGTCGGGAAATCCGGGTCAAAGCAGGTTGTTGGTACCCGCACATATTCATATCAAACCCCGCGCATATCGGTTCCGGGTTATACGGGTGCGATGACGGCAAATGGGATTGCATTACCCCCGGCCAGTGAACCTTCCACTTCAATTTATGCGGGTTATTCGCGTCGTTTTGCCGATTTTGAATTTGAAACGGGTGTAAATTCTATACTGGAATGGGACGACATGATTTGGAATGAAATACGTGTTGGTGCCCGTCATAATTTTTCATTGCGCGATTTTGACATGTACATATATGGTGAATACGCATATGGTGACATGTCACATGGCGGATTGTCGATGGACTATGATTTAAAGCCATTTGACAGTTCTGTCCCCGAATACGGTATCTTTACTATATCAACCGGTGACCAGTCGGGACGCAGTAATTATTTCCGTTTTGGTATTGCGGCGCATCATATATGGGATATTGGCGGTTGGAAATTATCACCAACATTTGGATATGAAATATTCAAGCATAATCTTGAAATGTCCAACCATTATTATCCAAATCCTGGGGTTTATTTACCGTTAATGACGGACCAAGGTGAATATGTCTTTGGCGATGAATTGGGTAACTATTATTCTGTTCCTGTTGGTGTCGACGCGCCCGAAGAATGGTACCAGGTTTGCATGTCACCCGAAGATATCAAGATTGTTACAAACACTGCATCGGGATATTATAACGGTTTTGCGATATTGGGTGATTCTTTATCGACCGGCGATTATGATATATCCATGGGTACGGTTCCATGGGGTGTTAATGCGAACGAATGTGTTATCATTGGCGGCGATGGTCCGGTTGTTGTTGACGGCACGACGCACATATATAACACGACATGGTCTGGATTTTATGTTGGACTTGAAATTGAAAAACAGATGACGTTAAAAGACAAGTTGCGTATTTATATGCAGTTTGGCTTGCCTAAATATTCATCCGAAGGAATATGGCCAAATCGTACTGATTGGCAACAGAACCCCAGTTTTCTTGACGAAGGCAGCAATGGCGCATATTCATACGCCGCCGAAATGGAATATAATTATAAATTGTCAGACAGGTTGCAGTTATCGTTAAAAGTCGACACAAACCTTTTCCACGTTGGCAAGATTCCGGGTGAACTGTATCTTGCGGAATACAGCCAATATGTAATCGACGAAAACGGTCAATACGTTATGCAAGAAGTAAAAGACGAACTTGGTAATGTATACTATGTTCCATTATTGGAAACGGTTCCGGCGCAAACACAACATGTCAGTGATTCTTTAAAGCGCGCAACATGGCAATCGTTTGGAATTCACCTTGGTGTGAAATACGCATTTTAAAAATAATAATTTATGGGGGCTGATTATGGCGCGATTGAAAAGGCTGTTAATTGCTGGGTTAATTTTTATGCCGATATCTGGATTTGCCGAACGTGGTGCGTTTGATGTTGACCGTTGGTACGGCATGATGGATTCTGTGCGTACGCGTGCCGCGTCTGAAAATATATCAGATGACATGATAAACGCCACATTACGCAGTCCCGCCTTTATTCCGTCGATTGTACGAAGCGATAAAAATCAATCAGAATTTAAACTGACGCTGGACGCGTATTTAAATCGCGCTGTAAATCAAAACCGTATTTCAACCGGTCGCAAGATGTGCAATAAATATCCAACAATGTTATCAAATGTTGAAAAAAAGTACGGTGTTCCGCCCCATGTTATATTGGCATTTTGGGGTATGGAATCAAACTTTGGTGCGGTAAAGTCACGACATAAACTGACCGATGCATTTTTAACATTAATGTACGACGGGCGTCGTGAAACCTTTTTTGGGAACCAGTTGATATCCCTTATGAAGACTGCGGACAAAAACAATCTTGATATAAATAATATTTATGGTTCCTGGGCGGGTGCGATGGGACATTTTCAGTTTATTCCGACGACCTTGGCCCAATATGGCGTTGATGGCAATGGCGACAACAAAGTTGATATTATAAACAATATTGGCGACGCCATGCACAGTGCGGGCAATTATCTGAACAAGTTGGGTTGGGATTCGGGCCAACGTATTGTACGTCGTGTAATATTGCCGGCGGACTTTGATATATCGTTACTTGATGGTAAAACAAAATTTACATTACCCCAATGGTCTGCGATTGGTGTTACAAACCCCGATGGCACCCCAATCCCCCAGGTTGATATGACGGCTGGCTTGGTTGCAGACATTGCCGAAATTGAACGCATTCGAACCGACGCGATTAATAACAGTGCCGGCCCCGACACAGATATTGCCCCGATGCCGGTTATAACGGCGTATTTAACATATCCTAATTTTTATCGGATTAAAAAGTGGAACAATTCAAATTGGTACGCGATTGCAATTGCAAATCTTGCGGATGAATTGCATTAAAAGAATTTGTGCGCATTCATGAATTAATTTGCATTTTTCAGCATATTGATATCATTTGTTAATTTGTCCCGCCACACATGACGCAGTTTTTTTATGGGTGTATATTTGCAAACCGTTCGCAACAAGAACATTTTATAAAGATATGGCAAAACATTGCCCTTTGGTATACGCAGTGCGTATTTATCGAATATTGGACTGCAAAGTCTTTCGTTTCCAACGGTTGTGATATTTCCGTCTTTGTCTTTTTCGATTGTATGCACATCATACCGAATAACATTTGGCGCAATCTGTGTTACATCGGGCAAGTATTGCCCATCGCGATGTTGGATAATTAAAAAGTCAATATTTTTACCGATTTTATTACAAAACTTTATTGCGAAATCGTTCCATTCATCATTTGGTGTTTCGTGATAGTGTGAAAACCAGACCAACAAAACACGTTCTTTGTTTTTTATATTTTCATAAAAACGCTTAATTCGGCGTTCGTATTTTTTTGCAACATCCGGGAAAGATTCTTGAAGTGGCACCCCTGTTGGAAAGTCGTGATAAAAATAAAAACCATTTTTTTTGTTTTTATAGTAATCGCACGCATCATCGTTAAAAATTTCTGGGTTTTTCTGCATGAATTCAAAGTCATCAATATTCATAAAATCATCAAATTCATTCAGCATTAATTCAAAACGTTTTTTTGGTGACACATTGGTCAGCCAATCAAACGGTCCCGATGTTGTACGTAAATTGTGTTTACGAAGATACATACTGCATGCACAGTCATGTCCGATTGAATAAATAATATCGTATTTATTTTTCATGTATTATCCCCCTTGAATTTTTTTAATTCGTACCAATTGTATAACGTCGAACAAGTAAACTTTTTTCTGTCCATGTTTTTGTTTAATTTTTATCAGTGGTATAAACCCAAACAGTTTAATTTTCTTAATCCATGGTGTATTAATTTTTGTTCTGTTATTCCATTTCCATTCATCGTAATACATTGGGAATTTTGTTCGTGCATTAACCACAATCATCGGGGGCAGGTCGTACATCTTTTGCCATTGGCGAAGTGTCGTATTATCCCCCGTCCACACATATTTTAAAACAATATCATCAAGATTGTGAAAGCATGTATGCGGTAATAAATCCAAGAATAACATTCTGTCTTCGCATGGTGACCATTCTTCGTTGTATCTGACGCCGGATTTTTCAAGCACAGATTTTCGTATCATACACCCCGAATGGATTGGATTGCATACATACGTATCATTCACCAGTGATAATTTTATATCATGGTCGTGTGTTGGTCTTTTTTCTGTTTTGTATTCGATTCCATTTCGTATTTCTGTGACTTGTCCCCCGACGGCCCCGACGTGTGGGTTTTTATCAAGAAAATCTGCTTCGACTTGGAATCGTGTTGGTGTTGAAATGTCGTCATGGTCTGCAACGGCAATATATTCACCGCGCGCCATTTGGATTAATTTGTTTCTTGATTTTGTTATACCCATATTTTCGTCATTTCTGACATATCGAATACGTTTGTCGTCATATGACAATACGATGTTTTCAATTTCTTGGTTATCTGGGCTGTCATTTAAAATGATAAATTCAAAGTCACCAAACGTTTGATTTAATATACTTTCCATCATTGCGCGCAAATCAGACGGCTTTGTATTGTATATTGGGGTCAGTACAGATATCTTTGGTGTTTTTTTCATTTCTTCATCTCTTTAACTTTTTTAACAAATTCAATAATCTGCCCGATGTTTTTTTCTGGGTCGATTTTTTCAAGAACCAATCCGTATTCGTAATTTTTTACACGTTCTGCGGGCGCCCCTATATCAAAGCATGCAACCGCCAATCCCATTGACATTGCTTCAGATGTGGTATATGAAAAAGTTTCCGGCCAAATTGACGGTATCAAAACGATATCGATATTATTCTTTTCCATTATCTTTGGTAAATACTTCGGCTTGTATGCCCCAGTGACAGAAATGTTTTTTAATTTATGAACAATTGTACCGACGACGATTATTTTTACATCATTGTTATATTGCCCAATTTTTTCCGCCATTGTTTTTATAACATCGGCGCCTTTTTGTTGTGAAATTGCACCCAGTACGGCAATATTACAAGACTTGTGTGGTTTTATATTTACATGTCTGTATTGTTGAACTTCGTGTGGGATGATTTTTATTTTGTTTTTTATTTGCGGATATACTTTTGTAAAGATTTCTGAAACGACACTTGAAAACACGACGATATCATCGGCGGTCTGGGCCAAGAAGTTACCCCATTTATTTCGCCAATCTTGTATATTATTTGCCCCCGACCGCAGTACTTTATTTGCCGTCTGGTTTTTTGCCATTTTTTTATTTTTCCAACACATTTCACAACCATGACGGTATTTTAATTGGCAATATTCGCCGTCACAGTTAATTAAATTAAAGCTGGGGCAAATGCATTGAAAATCATGCCCGCGAAAAGAAACATGCGGTTTATTTTTGTGTGCGTCTTTTATCTGTTTGATAAAAAGCAATACATCAAGTGTGTTTTTATATGCGACCAAATTATTAACAACAATTTCCCGGATATTTGCATTACATAAAAAATCATACATATCATCTATATTTGATGTTGTATAAATTTTGTGTTTATTATTTGCCATGGTCAAGTGATACAACCTTGTCGCTGGGAAATACTGGATTCGCAGCACATCAAACAGTGCATCTATTTTTTTAAACTGTTTTTTTGAATATACTTCTGTTCCCCCGCCAAGCGCATGGTCAAACCACACTACTATTGGCCGTCCGGATAGATTTTTCGAAAAATCGTCCAAGTTGTTTTTATAATCGTGCCACATTTTTTTTAATTTTTGTCGCAACGGTCGCCGTATTGATGGGAACGGAATAATAAAACAAGCCGCATTTATAACAGATTTCATATCGTAATCAGTCCTTGATTTTTATCACAGGTATAAAGTCGAACAACAATGCCCATTTCTTTTTGGTTTTCATCAATGGTATTCGCCCAAAAAGTCTGTATCGTACCCGTCGTATATTTTTTTCAAATTCATTTCTGTACGCTGGATATTTATTGCAAATCTGTATTTTTATTGAATTATGCGCGCGCACCATTTTATCGTGTTGTCGTCGTGACGTATTTTCATCTTGGCATCTGTATTCCACCAACACTTCTTGAATATTATAGAAATCTGTATACGCCATCAATTGCCCCCACAGTCTATAGTCTTCTGCAGGCGTATATTGTTCTTGGTATTTTATATTATTATCGACTAAGACCGATTTTCGTATCATTGCACTGGTATGCATAATCGCGCATACATCGGTCAGTCGTATTTTTATATCTGTATCGTATTCTGGGTTTTTGCGAACAAAGTCGCGTTTCCCGAACCAGTGCGCCCACGTCCCCACGACGCCAACATATGGATTTTGGTCCAAGAATTTAACTTGTTTTTCAAGCCTTGTTTTGTGTGATATATCGTCATGATCGAATATGGCCAAATATATTCCGCGCGATAATTCAACCAGTTTATTTCGTGCCCTGGAAATACCCATATTTTCGTCATTTTTGACATATCGAATGCGTTTATCATCATATGACAATACAATATCTTCAATTTCTTGGTTATCGGGACTGTCGTTTAAAATGATAAATTCAAAGTCTTGGAACGTTTGATTTAATATAGATTCAATACATTCGCGCAGATATTCAGGCTTTGTATTATAAATCGGTGTCAGCACCGAAACCTTTGGCATGATAAAGTCCCCTGGTTATTATTAAATTTTTCTACATCAGCATAACTATCTTTTCCCCCATATGCACTAGGAATGAATTCTGGCCGCAAAAATCATTATAAATAAAAACAATTGAATATTGGGTATTTGTTTGGTATTCTTGACGATATATAATTATCAAAGGATATATTTATGGCAATAAAAGTCCGCGATTTCGAAGTTCGATTAACGCGCAACAAAGAAGAAAGAAAACAAGTACGACAACTGCGTTACAGTGTTTTTGTCCAAGAAGAAGGTGCATCTGCAACCGAAGAACAACGCGCCCTTGGCGAAGAATATGATGCATACGACCGTTTTGCTGAATACATGGCGGTATTTCACAATGGTCGTGTTGTTGGCACATATCGTATTATTGACCGCAATGCCGCCGACAAGATGGGTGGTTTTTATACAGAAACGGAATACAATATATCCAAGATAAAAAAATATCGCGGTAATATTGCCGAAATGTCACGTGCATGCGTTGAAAAGTCGTATCGTGATAACGCATTGGTGATGCGCATGTTGTGGGCGGGCTTGGGCGAATTGATTGTCCGTCGCAAGATTGGTATTGTATTTGGTGTTGCGTCGTTTGTTGGTACCAAACCGGCCCGTTCTGCCCAGGCAATATCATACCTTTATTACAATCATTTAACGCCATTACGTTTACGTGCGACGGTTGTTTCAGAAAACTTTGCGGACGGTGTTAACCCAAAGTTATCACGTATGAACATCTTACCACGTGAATTTGTTGACGAAGCAGATGCGCGTGCCGAAATGACCCCATTGATAAAAGGGTATTTGCGTCTTGGTGCAACGTTTGGTTCTGGTGTTTTTGTTGATGCGCCGTTTAATTCATACGATGTTTTTGTTATGCTTGAAACGCGCAAGATGAACGCCACATATCAAAAACACTTTTTGGGTCGTGAAAATGCGCTTGGCAATCCCGACGACGACAAAGAAAATATTATCAAAGCGGTTGGGAAAATTGTAACTTTCCCGGTTGTTGGCCCATTCAAAGTTGTTCGTGCGGTTGTTGACTTTTTGTTACGTGAAGACGCCGCCGATGCCGAATATATCGAAGATACTGACAAGAACGAAGAAGAATAATCCATGTCAAAACTGCGTGAACAGAATATTTTTAACACGACAGCCGCGGCGATAAAGTTCGCATTGTTTTGGGTCATGGTTGTTATCCAGATACCAATTTTAATTTTATTGCCACGTCGCTGGGCGGTACGATACATGCCGGTGTTCATGTGGTTTTTATTAAAGTTGGGCGGCATCAAGATTGTTGTTCATGGCAAATTATCGAATGCGCGTCCATTGATGATTGCGTCGAATCACATATCTGTATTTGAAATTGCGACATTTCCATCTGCATTCGGGGGCAGTTTTATTGCCAAAAAAGAAATGGAAAATTGGCCATTGGTCGGTTGGGTTGCGAAAAAGTTTGGTGTAATCTTTGTTGACCGTCGTCCATCGCATGCGCGCGATGCATTGGCGGTTGTTCACAAAACAGTTCAGAATGTAAAGTACCCAATGATATTATTTCCCGAAGGTACAACAACGAACGGTGCATATGTAAAACCGTTTAAAAGCACGCTGTTTAATTTTGTTGAAAATTCCGACGTTACGGTTCAACCTGTTGTGATGCATTATCGTTATCGCGATGGCAGTGTTATTGACGAACAAACGCTTGCCGACCATTTTGCATACTTTGATAATGCCAAGATGGACATGGGCCCCCGTTGTTCCCGCGAACGTTCTGCATTTGGGCAAGTTTTTCATATAATGATGTTGGGTGGATTTATGGTTGAAATCACATTGTTACCACCACCGCCCCTGGCGGGTATGGACAGAAAGCAGATTGCTGAAACACTGCACAAAATCGTTTCAGAAAAATACATGGAATTAAAAGATAAAAATAATAACAAATAAAGAATAAAGAGACTTAAGAAATGAAAACAGCAATTACACCAACACGCGCTGAAAATTTCAGTGAATGGTACCAGAATTTAATTGTGGCGGCCGATTTGGCCGAAAATGCACCTGTGCGTGGTTGTATGACAATTAAACCGTATGGTTGGGCGATTTGGGAATTGATGCGTGACGAAATGGACCGTCGTATCAAAGCACATGGGGTTCAAAACGCGAATTTCCCATTGTTGATACCGATTGACTTTTTTAACAAAGAAGCCGAACATGTTGCAGGGTTTGCCAAAGAATGTGCGGTCGTAACGCATCATCGCTTGAAAATGATTGATGGAAAATTACAACCAGACACTGAATCAAAACTGACAGAACCATACATTATTCGTCCGACGTCCGAAACCATTATTGGCGAAGCGATGTCGCGTTGGGTGCAAAGCTATCGTGACTTGCCGATGAAGTTGAATCAGTGGGTAAATGTTATGCGTTGGGAAATGCGGCCACGTATGTTCTTGCGCACATCTGAATTTAACTGGCAAGAAGGTCATAATGTATTCGCAACCCATGAAGAAGCAAATGCGGACGCACGCAAAATGCATAAAATGTATGGCGACTATATGCGCGAAATTTTGGCGATTCCGTCGATAATGGGTGAAAAAACACCCGAAGAAAGATTTGCTGGTGCCGACCATACATATACCCTTGAACATATTATGCAAGATGGCAAGGCGTTACAGGCCGGAACATCACACGACTTGGGGCAACATTTTTCAAAATCATTCGGGATTCAATTCTTGGGTAATGATGGCAAGCTGCAACACGCATGGACGACGTCGTGGGGAACAACAACGCGTATGATGGGGTCAATGTTTATGATACATTCTGATGACGATGGTCTTGTGTTGCCACCGGCCGTTGCCCCATACCAAGTTGTAATTATTCCAATTACACGTGAAGAAACGGTTGATGCATTAAACGCACACGCAGAAAAATTGGCGGAACAATTGCGTGCCATTGGTGTGCGTGTTCTTGTTGATACGTCTGATATGCGTGCGCCGGACAAAATGTGGAAATGGATTAAACGCGGTGTACCACTTCGTGTTGAAATTGGTGCACGCGAAATGGAATCTGATACTGTAACGATAACGCGTCGTGATATTGGTCGTGAATCCAAACGTACAATGTCGTCGGCCGAACTGGTGTCAAGTGTGAATGGTATTTTGACATCAATTCACAATGACATGGTTGCGCGTGTTGACGCCCGCAATCGCGAAATGATTCATGATGTTGCCGATTTATCTGAATTAGACGCCGCGTTATCTAACGGCAAGATTGGATTTTTCCGCATAAAATATGAAATGACCACGAATGAACAATTTGATGCGTTAATGGACAAGCATAAAATAACACGTCGTTGCTTGGACGATAACGACCCGACGTATGTATTTGTGGCAAAGTCTTACTAAAAAAACACCGCCCGTTTGGGCGGTTTTTTTATCGGTCGTATATTACCGGTGTTTTGTTAATTGTGTATATTCGTCCATCGTTTTCAATGTTGTAATATACATATATCACATTTGATGCGCCGGCTGTGTTTTGCCATGGGTTAAAGTTGCCAATGACATGGCGCGACGTGTTATATGGAAACACCGAACGGAAAGTGTTGTCAAATACGCGTGTATATGCGTCACTAAATTCTGGTTGAACAATCATATTCATTGCGATTATACCGTTTGGCGCAACGCGTTCTTTTAATCGTTCCATAAATTCCGCTGTAATTAATCCTTCGGGAACTTGGAATGAATTTGAATACACGTCCAACAAAATAAAGTCATATTCTTCATCGACGTTTTTCAAATATTGGCTGGCATCTGCGACGACAAAGTTTTTATTTTTTGGCAATTTTTTACCCAAGAAGTATTTTTCCGAAACGTCTTTTAATGTATGTTCAATATCGACAAAAGTGTATTGATTTCGCACATCGTTCAACCCAAGTGTAAAACCGCCGGCACCCAACACCAATATTTTAAAGTTTTTATCTTTTGGCATTGTGTATATAAAATTATCGTTCAAGTAATTTATATAATCCGCCATATTTCCGGTCTCTTTGTCATATACAGACATCGCCAATCCATTCATATAAAGTACGCGCGTATCACCGAATTCATTCACCGATATTGTTGAATTTGCGTTATTGACCAATATTCCCATTTTATTCTTTTGGTACGTGTCACTGTTGATATAAAGCGACGCCACCAATATCGCGCATGATATAATCCATACCCACCACCGGCGACAAAGCACCAACGCCCCCACAATTGCCAATATTGTAATCAATATTACCGTATAATTCACACCCATAAACGGCATTAACAACAATGTTGTTGCAATTGAACCAAACACCGACCCAATTGTATCCCATGCCATGATGTTGCCGGTGCAATTTTTGTTATATGTATGTAACTGTCTTGACAGCAATGTCGTGTTAAATCCGAACAAGAACGGGCCGCTTGACAAGAAAATCATCGAATAAATAAACGTCTGAATTACGCCCGATGTAATTCCCCCACTGTAAAGCATTATAAAATACTGTGTGATTAAAGGAAAACTGGCTGCGCACACCGACATACCCGCGATAATAAGAAAGCTGGCGTTTAATATTTTTGCGATTTTTTTATCATTAACGCGTTGTGATTCCCCCACAAAATACCCAAACGACATAAAGCCCAAGAATATTGCCATAATAATACTGGTTATAACCGCGCTGCTGCCGACATAGAAAGACAACTGGCGCAAC
>JAGBGA010000117.1 GCA_017936185.1 Alphaproteobacteria bacterium
CAGGCATCACTGTTTTATGTTTTTTATTCTTGGGCATCGTTGATTCTGGGGGCGGGACGGCGAATCCGGCCGGTGGTAAGAGAGTTTCGGGTATTGGTGTGTGATTATGAATACCCCGGCCACCCCGGTCCGCGGGCCCCATAAAGGGGAACTTTTTTGTGGGCAAGTTTACCCACGTTGGGGGCGGGGTATTATTTTGTATTAAAGATTTTGTTATTTGTATGTGATGGGTATTTGTTGGTTTCTGAATTGTTATTAAAGTTGATTGTTTTGCAATTGTTTTCTTGGTCACAAAACTTTGTGTCATTTGTTAAATGGCAACTGGTTATTGAGGATTCGGTGGTGCTGCTTGTCGTAGAGCCAATTGGACATTTCTCCCGGGATATTTTATCGGATGATGAATAATACCCACGTCCCACCGGCGTGCAACTTGTTGCATCATCTGTTTCTTTATAGTAGCCTTGTGCGCATTTTGTTATTGTTCTTGTGTCTTCGGTCCATTGACCTTGGGGGGAATTTTTGTCATATGTATCTTGTGACCATTTGTATGTTATTTGATATGTTATGTTGTTTGCTGTTGTTGATGAGGTACAGGTGCATTCGGATACATTATACTGTTTTGTTTTGTCATTCCAAGTTGTGTTGCCTGTTGCCTGTTGTTTTATAAGGGTTTCACCGCATCCTGGAAGAATATCCTTGCATGCGTCTGATACACATTTGCCAATGGGGGTGCCAAAACATGTTAAATTTCTTTCGTCGGCTTCAAAATGATAGTCTTCATTGCATGTGTTTTGCATGCAAAAATATTTTGCGGATATAAAGTCACCGGTTTGTGGCGTGTTGTCTTGAACGTATCCTTGTATTTTACATGTTGGTGATATTACTGTTATGGGAAATTTTTCTAGTTGTTGGCCGTATTGTACACATTCTTTGTCACTGTTTTTATAAGATGAAAGACATATATCATAGTTGTTTGATGGTGTAAAGGCGGTGGCGGCATCTGGTGTTGTGTCATCTGTGCTGTTTATTATTTGGGTTCCGATTTGATATGCATTGCCATTATTGTCATATGTTACACAAAATTTAGTGCCAACGTTGTAATCGCAGCCCAGGCTTTCTGTGGCGGAAATGGCGTTATTATAACTGAACGTCAATGTGGTTATTGTGGCGCTTGTTGCTGTTTCAGTTACCCAAAGATTTGACGCCCATTTTTGAAGTTGTTTTTTGGTTTGTTGTGGGATGGTGCAATTTACGCCATTATTGACCGATTCTGTGTAACAATATCCATAGGTGTCGTCATAGGTGGGGCGTTCTGTTGTTGTGCATTCACCACTGGCCCATACGGTTTGAATGTATGGGCATAACATTAATAAAAAGAAAAGTTTTAATCTCATTCGTTTGGTTCCGTTTGGGTGTTGCATGGGTCGGTATATGATTTGAACATATAGTATGTTTTGTTGTTGTGTGTGTTGCTGTATTTCCCTTGAAGTGGGCAATCTGTTGTATTTGCGTTTTTGTCCTTTTTGCCGCATAGTTTCCAGTCAGTTAAGTTTTCTTGACGTACGCATGGTTTGCCATCGGTGTTATAGTAATATGTGTATGATGTTGTGGGGGCGGGGTATCCGCCATCGCGAAGGCGTGCGTGTATCCAACCTTTGCCACCGCTTGATGTGTCGCATATTACGTTTTGACCCGATGGGTAATTGTCTGTGATATTGGCGTCATCGCTTGTTTTATCGATTGTGCCATCGCACAACAGGTAACCGTATACGTCGATGCCATCTTTTGTGTAACTGTATTCCGCGAATGGGGAAGGTTTATCGGTATCACCGGTATCTGGTACACAGATTTTTTGTTTGTTTGTTGGACTTGTGCTGTACCGATATCCTTTGCCGATGTTATCGTAAAGTTCGGTGCCATCGCCACAGCAGTGACCCGCATCGTCAAACCCATTTTCACAGCAGTTTGTATGGGTATCTGTTACGTATATGCGATTGTTTCCGTCGGGGCAATATGTGCCGTCACTGGTAAATTCGCTTGCGCTGGCGCATATGCCGTTTGGCATTGGTAATTGACCCGCCGGGCACGTTGTGTCGCGGCAACTGTCGTTTTTGTCTGCGGTGCCGGTGTTGCGCGCAAACCATGATAATAATGTTTCGTTGTCTGGGTTAAATTCGTTGTTTACATATATTTTGTTTGTTTCTTCGCCGGTTAATTGGGTTGTCGGTGCCTTTTCACAATTACCCCAGATTTGTTCCGCAAAACGGCATGTGTTGCAATCGGGATTGTTGCCGGTGCCACAGTTTGTACAAAGGTCGTGTATGTATGTTACGTTGTCGTAAAGTTTTTGGTAAATGTAGCCATCGTTGCTTGTGGCGTTGCGGCCTTGTTGGGTCATGATGGCGTCAAGTGCCGATGTGCCCGCACTGGCCACGCAATTGATAACGTCGGGCCAACATGCCGTTTGATTGATAATCGATTTGCGATTAATGGATGTGTCAATGTTTTCACAAAGACCAAAGTTGCCGGTAATTGATGTGCATGTGCGAATTATGCATTGACGGCCAACTTCACGACATGTGGTTAACAGCTTTTCATATGTGATGTTTGTCGTAATGTCTGATATGCCCGTCGACCAATCGATGCCACCACCCGTCGCATCCAAAAGTGCCGTACATGATTGGCGTACGTTTGCGCACATCGCGTTTACCGTCATGTCCGCCGATACGCCAAAGATGGATAATGCACGTGAATCAAATTCGGAAATCGATTCGTTCGCGTCGTCAAGACATTCGGATAATAATGTTGTGCATGAACGGCGCATGTCTTCCAGTTTGGATTCTTGGGCCAATTTGATTTGTGACATTGCGTCTTCGATAAATGCGTCCCAAACCGAATCGGCAATGTCTTGACAATTTTCCATCGCCGGTTCAAGAAACTTTTTCTTGGAATTCAAATATGAAACAAAGCGGTCGTTGCCCGGTGCCGTTGTCCATGTTTGATTTGTATCAGGGCGACTGATTAACGTGGATAAATTTGCCAGGTTTTCTGTTAAAAATGCCGCGCCCGTCGTCGGATCAATATATTGCCCAGATATGTCAAGGCATTGCCCAAGGTCTTGGCCACATACGGTGGTGTCTGTTAACATTGCCAACATCTTCTTTTTACATGTCAAGATGTCGTCGGAATTGCGTTGTTGGTGTATGTCAAGGCGCGACATGTCCAATAATGCGCCACTTTCAAATACTTTGGTGCGTGCCTGGTCGGTCAGGTTTTGGTACGATTTGGCAACAGTGTTGCAATCTTGTTCAATGGTCATTTGATATCCGCTTTGCGCGATGGCCAGTTCGTCGGGGGTGCATACTTCCATTGCCATTTCGCGACATACAGGTAATGCCGCATTGTATAATTCAGTGCCGCTTTTGGTTGTTGTGGTCGCGCCCATCATTGAATCAACACTGTCAAACGCCGCGTCGGTGTTTAATGACAAGGATATTGCGTTCAAGCTTTGGTCAAAGTTACTGTCATCAAAACTGGTGTTTAATTTTTTGGCAATTTCATCAAGTAATTTTTTCGATTGGGATTTGTCTTCTTGATTAAATGCCAGTTCGCCTTCGGTCGCAGTGTTCATGGCGTCGACGTCTTCGGCGTCCATGTTTACGGTTAATAAACGTTGACTGAAATCCAACAGCTTTTCATCGATTTTTTCAAGCCGCTTTTTCGTTGCGTCGAATTCGGTCGCACGTGAAGAACATGCGCAACGTTTCAACAGGCTGTCATTGTTGGCACAGAATTCGTCCATGCAATCGTAAAACACAGTGCGACACTTTGAAAAATCACGTGACATTATTTGACTGCGCAGGGTGTCGGCATTGCGCGATAAAGTGGCCGCGCGGGATGGGGTCGCGGTGGCGCGTGTGCGTGATGTGTTTGGGGTTGTGGCGGTGCGGGCACTGGCATACGTGCGGGTTGGGGTTGTTGCACTGCGCCCGGTGGTGGTGGCGCGTGATTTTTGTACGCTTTTTTGTGTGGCGCGCGGTTGTACCGTTGCAGTTGTACGGGCCGACACACCGCGAATCGGGGTGGCGGTGCGGGCGTCGTCATCGATTACAGCCGTTGTGGCGTTGCCACGTGTCGATTGGTCGGTGGGGCGTTCGCGTTGGGTCACAGATTGTGTGGTTGTCCGCGAAACCGCCGCAGATTTGTGTGATTGGGGTACGCTTTTGCGGGTGGACGATAATGTTGTGGGTGCGTCACGACGCGCAGTGGCCGCACGTGCAATTTCAGACGCGTCATCAGCCACCGCCCCAAAAAAGGTAAGCGGTGCAAGGAATACAGCAAAAAGCAGTCTTGGTCCCTTCATTCCGATACTTGGATATTAGCAAATTTATAAAAATAGGGGCAAGTATAAAATGTAATGAAATGTCTTTAATTTTTGTCCGTCTTGGTCGACGAAAGTATCCGGGGTAAAAAAGTGGTGCGACCAGGGGGAATCGAACCCCCACAGGTTTCCCTACAGCATCCTTAGTGCTGCGCGTCTACCAATTCCGCCATGGTCGCATGGACGTTTTATATTTTTAGCAACTTGTGATTTGTTTTTCAACCTTTTTTATGATATAATTTTCATAAAGTTAAAAAGGAAAGGGTTCAAATATGAAATTTTTGCCAAAGTTTTTGTTTAAATGTTCGGCGTTGCTGCTGATTCCGGCGGCCGCAAGCGCAGCGGGAACGTACTATACAGGTAACTATCAATCGCCACAGACGAATTATTCCCAGCGTTCTTATACCCAGCGGACAAGAACGTCGACGTATTCGCAACAGGGGGTATCGGACTATAACCGCAATCAATATGCAAATGCAGGATATGTGACAAATGGACGAAGTGCAGCCCAGGCACGTAATGCCGGCGCAACGCAACAACAGAAAAAACAAGTTGTACAAGGTAATGAAAAACAAGGCTTTTGCCTGGGGGCGGGAATTTCGCGCCAGACGTCAATGTGGCAATTCGAAATGAAAGAATCCGATTCGATTTTGCACTATGACAATGTTGATTGGAATGTGTTTGATGTTAATGCCGGGTATAAGTTTAGTCTTGGTAATACCGGAATGCAAATTGATGCGGGCTTTAAATATGGTATGCAGGCCGGCGAATCGACAATGATTGACGATGATATTACCAATGGTGGATATTATGTTGCAACATGGGGCGATGATACAGACGATGATGGTATTATGGATGTGATTTATGGTGACCAGATGGGGCGCGCGTTGTCAATCGGTACGTCCAAAGATGGTTCAATGATGGAATTTAATGCCGGGATTGGCTTGACAGATTTCTTTAAGTGGGGAAATGTTAAGATTACACCAAAGATTGGATGGCGTTATTTGAAGTATGAACTGGAAACAACCAATAATAATGGTATGGCAATTGATACGTTTACCGGCGATGGTGGGTGTATTGGTGTGCCGGGCAGTGATGAAGTGCAATGTGACCCTGTGTTGATTTTCTATGATAATGCGGGTAATTCGTACTTGGCATCGCGTTCGGATACAAATGCTGATACGGTTATTGACTTGAATGACGTTATCGAAGTGCCAGATGGATATCAATATGTTAACACAGGTGGAACATATTATTATGGCCAGCCAGGGGTCAGTCATAAGTATGAAGTTGAATGGTCGGGACCATACTTTGCGTTGGATATGCTGTATGATATCAACCAGAATAATTCCGTTAATGCATATGTTGAATTGGGACTGCCGTCGTATAATGCGACCGGGGATCAGCCGTATCGTTTTGACTGGCAACATCCAAAGTCGGTCGAAGATGACGCAGGTGTTGGTTCGGCGTTCCATTTGGGATTGGGGGCGAATTGGTCAACGGCGATTACAGATTCTGTGGCGTTGTCGGTTGGTGTGACGTATGATTACTATACCGTCAGTGATGCAGACGCCAAGACATATCTTAACGAAGCGTATTACACAGGGGTTTATTTCGACAGATTGGAAAACCTTTATGATGGTAACGAAGAAGAAATGTTGGCCAAAGACGAAATTGCAAATAATATCGTAAAGTTGGAACAGGATTGTCCAGGTTGGGTTTGCAATGCATCCGGTGAAATAGAAGCGTTCTATAAATCATTGGGTGTTCGTGTTGGAATAAATGCAAAATTCTAGTGTTGGAAAAGAAGATAATATGGTTTGTTTGAAACAAATCTTTATGGGGCTTTCTTTCGGTCTGTTGGGGTTGACGACGGCGTTCGCTGTGGAATTACAGGGGACGGCGTCTGTCAACGTCACAAGTGATACCGCAACAACCGCAAAGAATATGGCGTTTGATGAAGCAAGACGTCAAATAATAAATGATGCACTGCGGCAATATGCAGATGCAGATGCGCTTGGTGTTTTGCTGGCAAATGAAAAGTCGGCAAATTTGATGAATCTGATATCTTCGTCAAGTATTGATGGTGAACAGACGTCGGATACAACGTATTCGGCGAATATTACGATGACGCTTGATACGGATGCGGCGCGAAGATGGCTGATGGAAAATAATATTCGAAATTGGGTGCCAGATGGCGAAAGCCAAGATGTATTTTCGGTATATGTAAATATGTCAGATGGTTTGGCACAGTGGATTGAACTGAACCAGATTGCGCGCAGTGAAAAGATTGATATTGGAACCCAACATATGGCGGGGAATACGGCGCGTCTTGAAATTCCGGTGTCATCACGTGGGGCGTTTACGATTGCGTTGCGTGAACGCGGATGGCGATATGCCAATCAAGACGGTGGTTTGCGTATCTGGAAATAGGGTTTGATTCCTTGACTTTTTGTCTTTTTATTGTATTTTGTTCGTGTGTAACAGAAAGGGGAATGATTTGAAGAAATTATCGTTGTTTTTATTGGTGGCGTTGGTGCCGGGGTTGGCGTGTGCCGATGATGCAGTGGCGGCAAAAGACGCGGCATCTTTGGTGTTAAACGTGCGTCGTATTGGGTTGGAATGGTCAAAAACCGATGTTCGTAACGCCGCAGAATATCAAAATTCGCCTGTGTCGGCGTTAAAGGCCGACAGTCAAGATTTTATCAAGGGTGTGTTTGATACCGCACTTGAATATAACAAGGCGCGCTTTCAATGGGATAACAGCCTGTTTATGGAATACGGTGAAACCAAGTTGAAACCATACGAAGGGCCGGCAACGGTCAGTGAAAACGCCGATGATATCTTGTTATCAAGTAATTTATCTTATGCGTGTTGGGAATTTTCGGGATTTAAATTTGGTCCAACGGTTCGTGGCGCGTATGATACAGAATTCAAGACCGGTGATGATACACCACGCCAAAATGTGTTGCGTGCAAATGCTGGTATTTCATTGTTTGATAACGCGGTGGTGAAAAGTTTATACTTAACCGGTGTGTACGAATATGATTTTACGTATGCCGGTGAACAGACCAGCAAACTGGCCGCGGAAATTGGTTGGCGCCTTGAATATCAGGTTCGTGAAGGTGTTAAATTGTCAACGAATGGATATTATCGTGAATATCTTAGCTATTCTGACTATGTTGCCACAGATTTGGAACGTGATTTAAGTGCGATTTTGCGTCTTGATACGAATTTGTGGGGTGATTTGACAATGGGGCCGTATGTTCAGTATCGTCGTGCGCGCGCACGTGGTGCCGATGTTTATGGCAGTAATTTTGTCATGGGTATATCATTTAACTATATAACTTCATTTGGATTGATATAAAAAAATCCCCCAGATGGGGGATTTTTTTTGACGTTGTATTTTTCTTTTTTATGCGGTATAATAGGTGGGCACTGGGGAAAACGGTGTTGGGCATAGAAACCCATTGGTCACGTCATGCAAGACGTTAAAACATTCCAACCAAGTGGTTGTAGTGTGTTGAATATACAGAATAAAACACGCAATTGACCAATTGTTTCTAAACTCCAACCACCGCAGATTTCCTGGGTGGTATTTTTGTTGTGGGGATGGTTTATGAAGTGCTTTGTATTTCTTGTGATGCTTTGTGTTTGTGGTGTGGCCAATGCCGCCACAATGTGTGTGCCAGATTTAAGTACATGTGAAAGTTGTACGGGGTTTAAAAGTAACGGACAAATGTTTTGGTCTGCAGATTGTTGTGGTGTTCCTGTGTCTGGTGTCTGGATGCCTGTTAACGGTAATAATAAACGTTCGGTGGATATAGCAGAGTTGTATCTGGAACACATTATTGATGGGGTTGGTGGTTCGGGCTATAATTTTTGTGTGATGTTGTCGCCATTTATTGCACCATATGCTGTTAATGTGAAACACTATTGGATTGCTGGTTCAGATATTTGTAGTGGCTTTATTCCAAGATGTGCGGTGACATATTGTGATGAAACAGTTTCGGAATATTCGGGTGGTTGGGTATGATTCGTTTTGTACGTATATTTGTTGCTTTTTTTATCATGTGGCCGCTTGCCGTATTTGCGCAATCGTGTCCGACTGGATTTGTTGCGTATGAATATGATGGATATGTGCCGGCGGTGGCGGGTGTGTGTCCGTCGGGGTATGTTGCGCATGATACAGAAACTGTTTGTGGTGCGGGTGATGGCGCCTGTTGGATTGTTGAACAAATTCGTGCACTGTGTGGTGCGGGTATAACAAAAATAAAGACGTCAAACGGTGTATCTGTTGCGCTTTATTCTGATAAAGCCACAAAACCGTCAATGAATGTTCAATATAATGGTGCGGTGTGTTATGCCGATATGGTGCCGGGCAGGGCAACCAACGCAATTAATGTAAAGATTGGTGATGTTATTTATCATCTGGAATAAAAAAATCCCCCGGATGGGGGATTTTTTTCTGTGGTTTGTTTTAGCGGGTATGTTGTTCATCAAGTAAACAACCATTGCCACGCTGAAACGGATTGAATTTTTTTGCAAATTCTTGTTTTTGGTTTGCGACAGGTTCTGGGGCATCAAACGATGTTTGTGGCGGAAGAACGGTTAATTGTGCGCTTGGGTGATGTTCTTTGTCGAATTCTATCTTGATTATACAAGCGTTATGAAAATGGCAATTGCCATTTCGGTTATATTGACATTCAAGTGTACATGTTGGCATATAATAATCCTTTGGTTTAATTGTTTGTTGCAAGCATATTAGCACACAAAATCCATTTGTCAACTTGTTTGTTTCCCTATAAATTGTAATTATGTGTGGGGTTGGGTGAAAAAACTGTAATTTTTACTTGCATTTAAAAATATTTAAGATACAATACACAACCGTTGCATCCATAGCTTAACTGGATAAAGCATCTGACTACGGATCAGAAGACTGAGGGTTCGAATCCTTCTGGATGCGCCAGGATTTAGGAATACCACATATTGTGGTATTTTTTTGTTGTATAATGTAACTGTATTTATTCAATTGTTTGTGCGAAAATGTTGTTGTGAAAAAATACATATTTTGTTATAATCTGTACACAGAATGGAACAAAGGAAAGATTGTAATATGTTTGAAAGTCGCAGAATTCTAGAGAGAGAGAGAGAGGAATAGTTCCGTTAATTGAATTTAACGCAAACGCATGTTTGCGTTGGTGGTGAAAAGTCGATAATGACACATTGGTGTCATTATCG
>JAGBGA010000012.1 GCA_017936185.1 Alphaproteobacteria bacterium
CAGCCCGGTAGCTCGTCAGGCTCATAACCTGAAGGTCGTTGGTTCAAATCCAACCCCCGCAACCAAGATTCTTTGAAAATTCACCCATGTGGTGGATTTTTTTTGTTATAATTTAATTGGACATTTTGTATTTATGGCATATCATTCTTTAAAAAAGGGGATGGTATGAAAAAGATATTGTCGTTGTTTGTTGGTGTTATGCTTGTGGTCGTTGGGACGGCGGGGGCGTCGAATTTTAAACCGTATATTGGGGTTGATGCCGGTTTAAATATCGCAGATTTTACAACAAGATTGGATTTTGATGACAGGTTTTATTCCGCAACAATAAACGCCGGGGCGCGTATAGGGCGCGGGTTCGGGGTGGAATTCTTTTTTACGCATTCGTCGTCAAATGAATTGGATTATATAATTGTGGCCGAAGCCTTGAATCATGAAATTTATTATATGGGATATGGATTTGATGTGTTTGGGTACTATAATATGTCCCAAGATTTTGATTTCTTTACTTCGTTTGGGGTCGCGAATTATCGGATGTATAATAAATTTGAATATGTCAGTCCGTATCAAGACTTGTCCAGTACACAATCGGATAACAATATCGCAACGCGGTTTGGCATTGGTGTAATGTATTCTTTCCCAGGGGACAGTGCGTCTGGATTAATTCAATATCAATATGTGCCGGTAAACAGCGAAATAATCAATGTGATATCTGAATTTTCAATCGGGTTCAGATATTATTTCTGATGCAGGTGGGCAAGGAATATTGTCTTGTACTTATTTTATTGATTTTTTGTATATTGGTTGGATATTATAACTGTAATAAAAAGGGGTGTTGAATATGAAAGGTATTATTCTTGCAGGGGGCAGTGGCAGTCGTCTTTACCCATTGACCAAAACAACGTCAAAGCAATTGTTACCGGTGTATGATAAACCAATGATTTATTATCCGTTGTCGACATTAATGTTGTTTGGGATTCGCGATGTTTTAATAATTTCAACACCACAAGATACGCCGAATATCGAAAGGTTGTTTGGTGATGGTAAAAAAATAGGTATGAATATTCAATATGCAATTCAACCAGAACCAAAAGGTATCGCCCAGGCATTTACAATTGGGGCTGATTTTATTGCCGGTGAAGATGTGTGTTTAATATTGGGGGATAACATCTTTTATATGGGCGGTCAATTCCCAATGTTTCAACGCGAAGTTGAAAAAAATTCGGGCGCGCGTGCAACAATATTTGCGTATCATGTGTCAGACCCAGAACGCTTTGGTGTTGTGGAATTTGATGAAAATTTAAAGGCGATTTCAATTGAAGAAAAACCCAAAAATCCAAGGTCGAATTATGCGTCGGTCGGGTTGTATTTTTATCCGGGGGATGTTGTGGACAAGGCGCGTTCCTTGAAGCCATCGGCACGCGGGGAATTGGAAATTACAGATTTGAATAATGTGTATCTTCGTGAAGGGCGTATGTCGGTTGTGCCAATGCGACGCGGAAATGCGTGGTTGGATGCAGGTACCCCAGACAGCTTGATGGAATCGGGACAGTTTGTTCAGATTATAGAACAGCGTCAAGGATTAAAGATTGCGTGTATTGAAGAGATTGCGTACAAGCAAGGCTTTATTGATGATGCGCAAATGTTGGCATTAATCAATGAATTAAAGGCGGGAAATTACAAAGATTATTTGCAAAAAATTTATGGTGAAAAACATGAACTTTATTAAAACCGATATTGATGGTGTTGTGATTGTTGAACCGCGTGTTTTTTCAGATGCGCGTGGGTACTTTTTTGAAAGCTATAATGCAGAGGAGTTTGAAAAAAATGGTATTCCAAACGTCTTTGTTCAAGATAATCAATCGATGTCGTCATATGGGGTTGTGCGTGGATTGCATTGCCAGACCGGTGAATTTGCCCAGGCAAAGTTGGTGCGGGTGTTGTCGGGGGTGGTGCTTGATGTGGCGGTGGATGTGCGAAAGGGGTCGCCGACATTTGGTAAATATGTGGCGGTGGAATTAAGTGCAGAAAATAAAAGGCAATTATTTATTCCGCGTGGTTTTTTGCATGGGTTTTCGGTGCTGTCGGATGTGGCGGTGTTTGCGTACAAGTGTGATAACCTTTATGCGCCACATTCAGAATTTGGTGTGCGGTTCGACGACCCGGATATCGGTGTCGATTGGAAAATTCCTGTCGATAAAATTATTGTTTCGGACAAAGATAAAAATGCAATGGGGTTGAAAGATGTTCCTGATTACGGGTGCTGATGGGCAACTTGGGCGCGCGGTGTCTGGATTGTTACCAGACGCGATTTGTACAGATAAAAATACGCTTGATATTACAGATGCGGCGGCGGTGAATGCGTTTGTGCGTGAAAATAATATCGATGTGATTATTAATTGTGCGGCATATACGGCGGTGGACAAGGCCGAAGATGATACAGAATTGGCAACAAAAATTAATGTCGATGGACCAATGAATTTGGCAAAAACAGGCGCAAAGATTATTCATATATCAACGGATTATGTGTTTGATGGGACGGGGTGTGTGCCATATGGCACAGATGACAAGACAAATCCGGTGTCGGTGTATGGAAAAACAAAACGGGCCGGTGAAGTTGCGGTCTTGGAAAACGCAAATGTGGCGATTGTGATTCGAACTGCGTGGCTTTATGGGCCAAATGGTAATAACTTTGTAAAGACTATGCGTCGATTGGGGGCGGAAAAAGATGCGATAAATGTTGTGTCAGACCAGATTGGAAGTCCGACTTTTGTTGGGGACTTGGCCGATGCGATTGTTAAAATTATTCCGCAAATGACACATGAAAACAGTGGAATTTATCACTTTACAAACGAAGGCGTGTGTTCATGGTATGATTTTGCGTGTGAAATTATGGAAATGTCGGGATTGAAATGTGATGTAAATCCAATAAAATCAAATCAATACCCAACACGCGCAACGCGACCATTTTACAGCGTTTTGGATAAAGATAAAATAAAACAAGTGTTCGGTTTGAAAATTAATCATTGGAAAAAGGGGTTGGAAAAATGCATAAATCAATTCTAGTTACAGGTGGGGCAGGTTTTATTGGTTCTAATTTTGTGCCGTATTTTTGTGAAAAATATCCACAGTACAAGATTATTAACCTTGATAAACTGACGTATGCGGGGAATCTTGATAACTTAAAGGAATGCGATAACTTTTCGAACTATGTCTTTGTTCATGGTGATATTTGTGATGCGCAATTGGTTGAAAAAATCTTTAAAGATTATGATGTGCGTGGGGTGATTCACTTTGCGGCGGAAAGCCATGTGGATAATTCTATCAAAGGGCCGGGGGCGTTTATAAATACAAATATTGTTGGGACATTTAACTTGTTGGATGTGGCGCGTCGCCATTGGATGGATGGCCCGGGTGCCGTAAAGCCAGGATACGAAGATTGTCGTTTCCATCATATTTCAACAGATGAAGTGTATGGTACACTTGGGGATACGGGGATGTTCCGCGAAGATACACCATATGCACCAAACAGTCCTTATTCTGCGTCCAAGGCATCATCGGATTTCTTGGTGCGGGCATACCATCATACGTATGGAATGAATGTAACAACATCGAATTGTTCAAATAATTATGGTCCGAAACAGCATAATGAAAAACTGATTCCACATATAATCAGTAAAGCCTTGGCGTTACAGCCATTGCCAATATATGGAACGGGTGAAAATATTCGTGATTGGTTGTATGTTTTGGATCACTGCAAGGCGATTGATTTGATTTATCATACCGGACACAGTGGCGAAACATATAATATTGGTGGGCGCAACGAAAGAAACAATATAACAATTGTAAAAACAATTTGTGCAATTCTTGACGCGAAAAGACCGCGCAGTGATGGCAAGAAATATGAAGATTTGATTACTTTTGTTGCCGATCGTGCGGGGCATGATTTCAGATATGCAATTGATGCGACCAAGTTGGAAACAGAACTTGGGTGGCGTGCAGATGAAACCTTTGATACCGGCATTGTAAAAACAGTTGAATGGTATTTGAAATAAAAAAAGCGCCCGTTTGGGCGTTTTTTTATTTGTGTGTGCCACCAATTTTCGTGCGGCCACCCATCAATGGTTGTAACTTTTTTGGAATGTTTACCGAACCATCTGGGTTTTGGTGGTTTTCAATTACCGGTACAATCGCGCGTGGAAGGGCAATGCCGGTATTGTTCAAGGTTGCACAAAACTGCATATTTCCGTCGCGGTCGCGAAAACGAGTGTTTGTACGGCGGGCCTGGAATTGACCAATTGATGAACATGAGCCCAATTCACGATATGTGTTTTCGCTTGGGAACCATGCTTCGACGTCGTGCATTTTTACCTTGTTAAATCCCATGTCGCCGGTGCATGCCGCAATAACACGATATGGTAATTCAAGGTCTTGCATGACTTCACATAAATTATTCAGTAAGTGTTCGTGCATTTCGTCGGATTGTTCCGGGGTACAGTATATATACTGTTCAACCTTGTTAAATTGATGTATACGCACGATTCCGCGGGTGTCACGACCGGCGGCGCCGGCTTCTTTGCGGAAACATGGTGAAAAGCCCGCGTATTTAATTGGCAGGTCGCGTTCGTGTAATACTTCGTCACTGTGCAGTGAATTTAACACGATTTCTGCCGTTCCGGCCAGGCAACGGTCGGTATCTGTTAACATAAACACGTCGTTGTTCATAACAGACATGTCGGACCCCATAAAATGACCGGCGTTGAATATTGTCTGGGGCTTGGTAATAGATGGGCAATTTACAAATGTAAAGCCTTTGGATATTAATTTTTGGATAACGTATGTTTGAATGGCCAATTCAAGTTCGGCCGCTTCGCCAAAAAGGGCGTATGTGCGTGAACCACAAATAGATGCGATTTTTTCCGGTTTCCACCATCCATTCATTTCAAGTAAATCCCATTGTGCCCGTGGCGTAAAGTCAAATTCGCGTGGTGTGCCAACACGACGAATTTCGACATTTTCGGTGTCGTCACGACCAATTGGGGCGTCGTTTGCAGGGATTTGTGGAACACGATGCAATAAATCGTTTAATTGTTCTTGTTTTTGGGCAAGTTCGTCCATGTCGGCGGCAATTTCATTCGCGATTTCTTTGGACTTTGCGATTAATGGCGCTTTGTCCGTTGCCGTTGGAATTTCACGTGTGATTTTGTTCTTTTCGGCGGTTTTGGATTGCGTAATCGTTTTAAGTTCACGAACACGTTTGTCTGTTTCTAATATTTCATCGGTATAATCAGTAAAACCCTTTAATTCGCATGCACGTTTGATTGCGTCGGGGTTTTCACGAATAAATTTTATATCCAACATAATATTCTTCCTTGGGTTATTTAATATGTTCCTAATGATATTATTATTTTTTTATAAAATCAACCGCATCATAAATCTTGTTTTTTTGTTTGCATATTATTTGCCGGTTGTGTATCCTTGGGCCATGGTAAAAGGAAGGTTATTATAATGTATGATGTTATTATTCTTGGGTCGGGACCCGCAGGTTTAACCGCCGCACTTTACACCGCGCGTGCAAATAAAAAGACACTTGTTTTGGGCGGTGACCGTCTTGGTGGACAAATGGCCGGCATCGCAACACTTGAAAACTATCCGGGGTGGGCCGGGTCGGGACTTGAATTGGCCCAGTTTATGCAAAAACAATGTGAAAATTTTGGTGCCACCGTCGATTTTCGTACCGCAAAAAGTATTTCAGGTAACACAACAGACGGTTTTACCGTTACCACCGAATGTGGCCAAAGTTTTTCTGCAAAAGTCATTATAATTGCCACCGGTGCGTCCCCACGTAAACTTGAAATAGATGGTGCGCGTGAATTTATGGGGCGGGGCGTTTCATATTGTGCCACATGTGATGGCTTCTTTTATTCCGGTAAAACCGTCATTGTCCTTGGGGGCGGGAATTCTGCATTGAATGATGCGCTTTATCTGGCAGACTTGGCCAAAACTGTCAAGATTGTTTATCGTAAATCGGCATTTACACGTGCCGAAGCCGTTCTTTGTGAACGTGTCGCTGCGCGCGACAACATCGAATGTTTATTTGATACAGACCTGGCAAAAATTGCCGCCAAGCCAGATTCCACCGACGGTGAATTAATTGTCACCACCACCGCCGGTGACGAACTTGTTGTTGATGGTGTTTTTGTCGCCATCGGTCACGAAGCCAACACCGACTATCTTACCGAAGATATCAAGCGTGACCCCATGGGACGTCTTGCCCCATCCGACATGCCCGACGGTCTTTTTGTTGCCGGTGATGTTCATTCGGGTTTAAAGATGCAAATCGCGACGGCGGTCGGAACAGGGTGTAGTGCAGCCATGGACGCAATCGCCTTTTTAAATAAATTATAATAATTTATCTAAAAGCGGTGCCGGCAATTCATGTAGCGTTTTGTACACTACATTGCCGGCACTGCTTTTATCTAAATCATTCTAATTTATTTAAACACGTCTTTTTGGGGTTATTTTTTCCCATAGTGTTTCTTTAATATTTCGTATGCGGTGGATATGCGGGCAAATTCTGTGGCGGCATTCTTTTTATCAAGCGCGGTGTCCGGGTGATATTTTTTCGCCAATGCACGATATTTTACACCAACGTCACGCCATGTGGCCGATATGCCAAGGTCAAATACTTTCAAGGCCGATACAACATTGGTTGGTAATTTACTTTTTGCGGGCATGCGGTCAAATTTGCTGCGCCCGGTTATGAAATCGTTTATGAATTTTTCATAATCTTTGGCGTCGGCGTTCGCGGTTTCTTTGTCTTTTAATGTGGTGCCAAATGTTTGACGTTCCCAATCTTCTTCGATTTCGTCGGGGGTCATGTCGGCATAGTAATTCCAATTTTTGTTGTATTCGGCCGCGTGTTCTGTGCAAAAAAACCAATATTCTTTTAAGTCACGTGATTTTGGGGCGCGGCATGTGCCGGCTTTGCCACAACCGGGTTTATCACATTTTTTTATCATTTGTTATATACCTTGTTTTTATTTGAAAGTGGATGATGTAACGACAGGGTTTCTTTTAATTTTTCTGGCATTACATGTGTGTATATTTGGGTTGTTGATATGTCTTCGTGCCCAAGCATGGTTTGTATCGCGCGAAGATTTGCACCACCCGCCAAAAGGTGCGATGCAAATGAATGACGAAGTACGTGTGGACTGACCCGGTTTGGTGAAATGCCGGACAAAACCGCACATTTTTTTAATATCTTGAAAAAGCCATCGCGGGTTATGTGACCCGATTTGCCATGGGATGGAAAGACGTACTTTGATTCGGGGACGTCGTCGCGCATGTCCAACCATTTGTTCAGTGCGTGTATCGCGGCGTCGTGCATGGGAACAAGGCGTTCTTTGGCACCTTTGCCATGTATCAATAATTTGTCGCCAAGGATGGCCGTCATTGGTAATTCGCACAGTTCGGACACGCGAAGCCCAGACGCGTAAAGCAATTCAATCATTGCGCGAAGGCGCGTCGAATTTTTTATGTCGCCGGCACTGGATATTAATAATTCTATTTCTTGGACGGTTAAAAATTTTGGTAATGCGATGTTACGCTTTGGTAATTCAAGGTTGCTGGTCGGGTTGTGTGATATGATTTTTTCCAACATTAAAAATTTATAAAAGCCACGAAGTGCCGATGCTTTGCGGGCAATTGATGATGGCTTTTCACCAAGGTTGTCAAGATAGTTTTGCAAAGACGCGCCGTCCGCGTTCATCAAGCCGCCGGGAATTGCGGCGTCGGCCAAACGAAGATCGGATTCATAACTGGATAATGTTTTGGTGCTGCGACCTTTTTCGGCAGAAAGCGCTTCAAGAAATATGTCGATATAGTTCATGATGGGTACACCACAATTTCAGTCATGTGTTGGGACGATGGAAATGATATTATCATCAAGATAATTATCAATAATACCAATGCCCAAATGAAAAACTTTAAGAAATTTGAATTCTTTTTCTTTTTAATCGGCATTTCGGCCCCCTTTGGTGTTTATATTGTGTCAAAACTGGTTATGAATATCCCGGCGCCTGCAATTATTATTAATGGTGGCGCAATAATCGACAGCATTGGCGGCAATGCGCCGGTCGCACCCATGGCATTAAACATGTTTACAAGAAAGTACACCGCAAAACATGTTATGATACCAAGACTGAATTTAATCCCAAAACTGTAGTTCCGGCGTTGTTTCGTTTGTGAAAACGCAACGCCAAGTGTTGCCATTGCAATCATGGTTAATGGTAAAAACAGCAGTGTCCATAACTGAACCCGGTGCGCGCGTACCGGTGCGCCGATTTGTTCCATTTTATGTATGAATTTGGGCAATTCCCAAAATGATATCTGGTCGGGTTGAAGGTACCGGTCCAATACCGTCTTTGGGGTAAGAAGGGTTTGGGTTGACCAATCTTCGTGGCGAAGATTGCCGTTGGATGTCCATATTGTTGCATTGTGCGCAGAAAGGCCAGTGTCAGAAAGCGTTACAGTGTCGGCACCAATGCGTTCAAGTAATTTAAAATTTTCGTCTTGGGTATATATTGTTGCGTTTTCAAAAATCAATACGCCACCCGATTTGTGTAACTTTTTCGCGTTCATGGTGATATAGCCATTGTCCGATGATTCGCGCAACCATATCATGTTATCAATTAACTTTAGATGATGTGTGGTCAGGTTTTGGGTACTGATATTCACCGAATATGGGTTTATGACCGTTGTTGCAAAGACGCCAATTAAAAACGCACCAATTAAAAACGGACGTGACGATTGATATGGTGACAGGCCGGCACTTGATACAATAATGCTTTCGCTTGATTTGGTAAGGTTGTATGACGTTAACAACGTGCCCATAAATACCGCCAATGGTAAAAACAACGGCACGTATTCCAAAAGGCGTATCCATGAATCGTAAAGTGCACTGACCGCGTCTGGATTCGATGGCAAGCGTTCAACAAACGTCACCGCCAATATAATCCCGCATACGACCAACATAACAAGACCAACGCCAGAAAAAAACCGGCGAAGTAAAAATCTGTTTAAGATATTATACCTGAACATACCTTATAATATAACCTTTTAATTTCATAATTGCAAAATTAAAATGAATGCGTATAATTTGACAAACAGTAACACAGGAAAGATGATATGGAAAAAAAACCGATTTCACGCGCAGGGTTTGATACTTTGCTGAAAGAATTAAAAGATTTAAAAGAAGTGCAAAGACCGGAAATTTTGAAAACGGTTCAATGGGCGCGTTCGTTGGGGGATTTGTCTGAAAACGCCGATTACAGTGCGGCACGTGAAAAACAACGGCAAATTGATAGCCGTATTCGCTTTATCGAAGGGGTGATTGAAAACGCCGCGGTGATTGATATTGATTCTTTGACCGGAAATCGCGTGGTGTTTGGGGCGCGCGTTGTCGCCGAAGATGAAGATGGTAACAAGATGCAGTGCAGAATATTATCAGATATTGAATCGGATGGTCGTACGGTAATTTCGTGTACGTCGCCGGTGGGACGCGCAATGATTGGCCACTGTGTCGGGGATACGTGTATCGTAAAGTTGCCCAGTGGCGAAAGAGAATATGAAATATTGGAAGTGACCTTTAAAGAGTAAGCATTTATGACCGTTCGTGTTTTGCCAGATTATCTGATTAATCAAATCGCCGCGGGTGAAGTGGTCGAACGTCCCGCAAGTGTTGTAAAAGAATTGGTGGAAAATGCACTTGATGCCGGGGCAGACCAGATTATGGTTGATGTTGTCGATGGTGGGCGTACGTTGATTACGATTATTGATAATGGGTGCGGGATGACGCGTGATGACTTGGCACGCGCGGTTACGCGACATGCGACGTCAAAGTTGCCGGATGATGATTTGCTGAATATTAATTTTATGGGGTTTCGTGGCGAAGCGTTGCCGTCGATTGCGTCTGTGTCAGATATGACGATTGATACGTATAATGGAACAGATGAAAATGGTTGGCAGATAAATTGTGCAACGCATGAAATTCGGCCGTCTGATTGGGAAAGCGGTACAAGAATTCGGGTTCAGAATTTGTTTTCAAAAACACCGGCACGTTTAAAGTTTTTACGTGGTGACCGGGCCGAAATGATGTCTGTGTTGGATGTGGTTAAACGCTTGGCCATGGCGCGGTCGGATGTTGGGTTTGTGTTGAATAACAAGTGGCGTTTCCCCAAAAATCAGGACTTGATGTCGCGAATTGTTTCGGTTATGGGCGATGATGTTGCCGGGCGTATGTTGGAAATAGATGCCACATCGCGAACAAATTCAAATATGCGATTGACAGGTTTTATTTCCGAACCAACATTGCGGCGCGCATCAAGTGTTGACCAGTTTTTGTTTGTTAATGGTCGACCAGTCAAAGACAAGGTCTTGGTTGGGGCGCTGCGGGCGGCGTATATGGATGTTATGCATGCGCGGGAATTTCCACTTTGTGCGCTTTATCTGACCTTGCCACCAAATGCGGTTGATGTGAATGTATCGCCGGCCAAGACCGAAGTGCATTTTCTTGAACCAACGCATGTGCGGTCTTTTATTATCAAGACTTTGCGCGACCGGTTGGCGCAAACGATGGTGCGGTCGGTGCCAGAATGCAAATCGGTCGATGATGCGCCAAAACAACCAGTAATGCAAAATCCAATAAAGTTTGATTTTGGAATTAAAAAAGATGCTTTTGTGCTGCGCGATGAATTGCGCCCGGTTATGCCAAGTATCTTTGGTGGGCAAAGCGTCGATGCGGTGTGTCAAAAGATTTGCCAAACGCCGGCACCCGATGTGATTGTTCAAGAATTGCCACTTGGGCGGGTCGTGGGCCAGATTGGAAATAAATACATTATTGCGCAAAAAGACGATAATATGGTTATTGTTGACCAACATGCCGCACATGAACGTATTACGTATGAAAAACTTCGTACGAACAAGATTAAGACCCAACCATTATTGACACCGATTATTGTTAAACTTCGCGCCGAAGATGTTATGGCGGTTATGTCAATATCGGATGAGTTGAAAAAGTCTGGGCTGCATGTCGGTGAATTTGGCGATGATGCAATTGCAATCTTTGAAAAACCGGCCGATTGGGATATGAATTGGGGTGATGTGTTGCGTAATGTGGCCGATGAAGTGCGTGCGTATGGACATTCGTCACAGTTAAATGAAAAACTTCATTTAAAATTGGCAAACTATGCGTGCCATCATTCGGTGCGGGCCGGGCAACGTTTGGATTTTGGCCAGATGGATGCGTTGCTTCGTGATATTGAAAGCACAGAACGGGCTGGGCAGTGTAACCATGGACGCCCGGTATACAAGTTTATACCGATGTCAGAAATTGATACATGGTTCGAACGGTTATAGATTTTTCTTTATTTTTCCTTTACATTGTGGGCTTTATTTACTATTGTTGACGTATTAAAGCAAGGAGAAATATATGCAAGAAACAGCCGTTGTTGTTGATAATGTCGTGCAAAATGCACCAGTGGCCGCACCGCAAGGCAGTATGTGGGGTATGATTATGTACTGTGTCGTGGTGTTTGGGATTATATACTTTTTGATGGTTCGCCCGAATAAAAAGCGTATGGCAGAATATCAAAAAATGCTGGATTCATTACAGGTGGGAAATCGTGTAATGGCCGCCGGTATTTATGGCACAATTAAAAAAATTAATGAAAAAACAATCGAATTAGAAGTCGCCAAAGGCGTCGTTATCGAAGTCAATAAAAATGCAGTGGCGTCGGTTGAATAAACAGAAAGGGTATGGGTATGTTTAAAAAGTTGGCAATTGTTTTTGTTGCAGTGTTTTGTGTTTTGTTGGCGGTGCCAACATTGGCGCCAAGTTTGGCACCTTATTTTCCATCGTGGATAAAGCCGGTGCCGTTGGGGTTGGACTTAAAGGGCGGGGCCCAGTTGCTGTTGGAAGTTGATACAACAACAATGATGCAAGAAAAAACACAACAGTTGTATGAAGAAACGCGAAGCGCACTGATTGACAGAAATAAAGGTGTTATTCGTTTTTCGGGACTGCGTAACCATGATGGGGTTGTGTCTTTGGTGGTGCGTAACGAAGACGAAGTGTCAGATGCCAAAGGGCGATTGAAAAGTACGTTCGCAGGTACTGTTGATATCACATCAGATGACAAGACGATAAAGTTGTCTTATTCGGACAAGCAAAAAGAAGAAATGGTTCAAGATGCGTTGGCGCGAAGCATCGAAATTGTGCGTCGGCGTATTGATGCGCTGGGGACCAAGGAACCTTCGATTCAAAGCCAGGGCGGAAAGTATATTTTGGTACAGTTGCCCGGTGTTGATAACCCAGAACGTATCAAAGAATTGATTGGGCAAACGGCAAAATTGACATTCCACTTGGTTAACGAAAATGTGTCGCCCGAACAAATGGCGTCGGGGCATGCACCAAGTGGTACGGAATTCTTGCCTTATATGGATATGCCGGGGCAAACAATACCGGTGTATTCACGTGTCGAAGTGTCGGGTGAAACATTGAAAGATTCCCAGGCGGACTTTGACCAGAATAATATGCCGGTTGTGTCAACGGTGTTTGATGCGTCGGGGGCGCGCCGCTTTGCAAAGCTGACAACAGAACATGTAAACGAAAGATTTGCAATTGTGTTGGATGGTAAAGTGCTGTCGGCACCGGTTATTCGTGAACCAATTCCGGGTGGTCGTGGCCAGATTTCAGGCGGATTCACAGTGCAACAGGCCAAGGATTTGTCGGTGCTGTTGCGTTCGGGGGCGTTGCCTGCACCGTTACAGGTTATCGAAGAACGCGTTGTTGGGGCCGGGTTGGGCGCCGATACAATTGCCGGTGGTAAAATTGGTGCCATTGCCGGGGTTTTGTTAATCTTTATCTTTTTGTTGATGGTGTATCGCGGATTTGGCGTAATTGCGATGATATCGTTGATGGTTAACTTGGGCATGATTGTTGGTTTGACTGCTTTGTTTGGCGCAACGTTAACTTTGCCAGGTATCGCCGGT
>JAGBGA010000118.1 GCA_017936185.1 Alphaproteobacteria bacterium
CATATCCATCTGGTAAAATTCACGATACCGACCACGTTGCGCACGTTCCCCGCGATAACGTTTTGAAAATTGACTGGCACGAAACGGAAACACCAAATCATTCAGATGCCCTGCCACATACCGCGAAAGACCGACCGTCCCATCATAACGCAACCCCATTTTTGTATCACCTTTTTGAAACAAAAACATTTGTGTTTCAATTTCATCCCAATTGTCTTTGTCTGTCAAAACTTCGGCACGTTCAATGGCCGGCAAATCCAATTGATTAAATCCAGATGTTTTTAAAACATCCAACATACGCCCCGCACAAAAATCAAAGCAACGTTGTTGTGCCGGCAACAATTCTATAAAACCCGATAATGGTTTTGTTGGTTTAAGATCCATTTTAATTCCCCGTTTGTTTTATGGAAAAACTTTTGCACATCGTGCAACATTATATCACAAAAAAAGACAATATGCTAATACCCACCCACGTGGGCGTGATGATTTACGACAAAGAAAAATAAATTCTTTTGCATTTCAAACAAATTATAGAACATTTTTTCAGATTTTCAAGTATAAACAAAACAAAAAACCAAGGCGGGGCACAACCCACACACAAATGACGAAAGAAAAGTTTTTCTTTTGGCTTTATAACATTTGTGACATGTAATCGCGCCCCGGAAAGATATACATATCATACCCCAAAACACATCCACACGCCACAGGTACGTTTTCACAGCCACAACACGCCTAATTTTCCACCAAATGATAAACCACATCACCAATCTTTACATTAATTGTACCAGACGCATTTCCTTGTTTCATATCGGCATAGCACACCATACCATTATATTGCACATTCAGCGACGGCGTCGTGACTTTATCAGAATAAAGCGAAACAGACAAACCATTTGACGTCTTTATTTTTGTTATACCCGCACCACACAGTGCACGAATTTGTTCAACAATCCAACAGGCGCTTGACGAACTTGCCCCCGAACAAGATTCCGCATCACCAAGCACAACCACATCAAACGGACACGCATCTGCAACAAACACATCCGGCACATCAATAGAAAGATACCCCGCCGGACATGACGCCGCATCAACCACCGCCGGCCACAACATAATAAAGCACAATACTTTTTTCATACCCCGACCTTAGTTTGACAACGCCCCCAGCATATTTGAACGAAAGACATACGAACCACCACCCCCAACAAGACCGTCCGCACACAGTGACGCACACTGCTCAGCACATACTTCCGCATCATCGACTTCGCCATACGCAACCCAAGACGACACCGCCGGGCTTAACATACGGCACCAACAATACGTATTACTATTTTGATTACCATCATAAAAATTATCATCATATTTTATAGACACAACAACATCACCATATTCGCCGACCGTTTCTGCACACACCCCAATACCACGTATTGTTATATGCGGCCATTCCAACAACCAATCTACATCACCCAAATCCGCAACATACGAATCAAGAAACCCTGACAAATCACCAAAATTTATACACTTTTGTGCCGACATCGCCACCCCTGGAAAGAAAATACAAAACATTAACAAATATAAAACACGCATCATAAAGCCCCCATTCAAAGAAAAACCACACGCAAAACGAGTGGTCAGGAGGTTAGTAACAATTATCGGAATTGTGCTGCTTATTCAATATATTCACAAGCCCTCCTGACCATAAGCCAGGAGAAACATTGCCGAAATCAAAAACATTTTCGACACCGATATCGGGTTACTACACCCCATTATGGCAAAACCACCATAACACACACATTATAACACAATAATTTCCAATGCGCAAATACTTAAATAAACAATGCCAAAAAAAGGCAGTCACACATTTGCTTATTACAACCTTGCCAACTAATAAAAAAATCCCGCAGAACGCGGGATTAGTTTTTTAAAACCACCTGTGCAATTCACCACCATTTTTGGCCAGCCACCGTTTTGCCCGCTCAACCCCCGGGCCATAAAGTTCGGAAACCTGTGTCCAAAATTCACTTGAATGATTCATATGTTTTTTATGCGCCAATTCGTGCATAACAACATAACGCATAACATCATACGGCGCAAACGCCAACCGCCATGAAAAGGACATCGTCCCCGTCGAAGAACAACTGCCCCAACGACTGGTCGTGTCACGCAACGTAATTCGCGCCGGCCAAAAATCACGTGGTGCCCCACGAATAACCAACTTTAATTCGCGCAAAAATTCATTTTTTACAAAGTCCCGCACACGCCGTTCAAACATATTAATATCACCACCAACAACCAACACATCACCAACACGCGAATTCGAACGAAGCGCCGGATTATGCCGCAATTCAATTGAACGCCCCAAAAAGTCGATTACATCACCCGGCTTTAACTTTATCTTTTCCGGGCATCGTTCAAACACACATTCAATCCACTTTTGTTTTGATTCAAGAAATCGCAACGCCGCCGACGTTGGAACCAACCAAGGTTTTGAAATATGAATTTCTTTTTTTGCACCTGTCTTGGGACGCAATGTAATATTGCGTATTCCACGACGCGTTGTAATTACAACTGGAATTTCTTGTCCCGACGCCAAAGTAAAAACATAATCGGCCATAAATTACTTTATCTTCTTTTTTATATCATCTGCAATTACATCCGCATCAAGACCCGACCGCGCATAAACTTCATCCCCCGGCCCCGACATACCAAAGTTATCAACACCAACAACGGCATCTGCAAATTCAAACCATGGCGCCGATGCCGCCGCTTCAATCGCAACAACAAATCCGCGCAAAATACGTTGTTGATATTCAGAATCTTGATTACGAAAATCCGACACAGATATTACGGACACAACCTGAACATTATCGCCCAGTTTTTCTGCAACCGAAACAGCCAACGGCACCTCACTTCCCGTTGCCAAAATAGTGACACGAACACGCGCCGTCTTGGCATTACGAACAACATACGCCCCACGCGACAAATCCGCCCCCAATGGTGTTACAATACGCCCGATGGCCTGGCGCGACAAAACGATACATGTCGGCCGATTTTTTTCCATCAATGCCCGACGCCAAGAATAAACAACTTCGACATCATTACATGGACGAAATACATTCATATTTGGTATTAATCGCAAAGACGGTAACTGCTCAACCGGTTGATGCGTTGGTCCATCTTCGCCAACGGCAACACTGTCATGTGTCAAAACATAAACAACCGGCAATTTTGACAGCGCCGACAAACGCATCGCAGGCTTCATATAATCACTGAACACCAAGAAAGTCGAACCATAAACACGCAATCCTGATATCGACATACCATTCATTATTGCCGCCATCGCATGTTCACGCACACCAAAGTTTATATAATTCCCCGAAAAATCATTTGGAACAATATCGCGCGACACCGACACGCGGGCATTGGTACTGCCCCCCAAGTATGCACTGCCCCCAATCAAACAAAAATCTGTTTTCAACAATTCGTTCAGATACATTCCCGACAATTCGCGCGTCGAAACATTCTTGTCAAGAACCGGCATAACAACATTTGGCACAGACACATCTTTATCCCCACGCATCACCGACACATGTTCCATTGCAACATTACGCCACAATTCATCCCCACTTGGCGAAATAAAACGTTGCACCAATGTCATTAATTCAGAATCCGACAGCGCCAACCCATGCGCTTTATTTGTTCCCGCCAAACTGGACCCAGCCCCAATTTCCGTTTTACATTGAACAAACACCGGCACATCTGATTGCAACGCCGCCGCCAACGCACGATTAATTCGCGCAAAATCATCACCTGGCACCGACATAACGCGCCATCCCGCCGCCGTCATACGCGCAACAACATCGACATCCGTCTGGGCCACACCATCAATACTGACCCCATTATCATCCCACAACAAAACCAAGTTATTTAATTTATAGCGCCCTGCAAACGCGATTGCTTCGTTTGCGACCCCTTCCATCAAGTCACCATCAGAACAAAGACAATACACGCGCGCATCTGTCTTGTTTATTTTTTCGGCCATTGCCATACCAACGGCGTTTGCCACACCCTGGCCCAGGGGACCTGTGGTTGCATCAACACCATCAATACCATATTCTGGGTGTCCGGGCAAACCGGCAATCTTTCTGAACCCATCAAGGTCACCAACATTATACCCCGCCAACTTTAACACCGAATAAAGCAACGCCGAACCATGTCCCGCCGACAACACGAATCGGTCACGACCACGACGAAGGAAATTTGCAAACACCGCCGTCACAACATCCGCCGACCCAAGGACGATTCCGACATGCCCACTGGCCGCGCAACGCACCGCATAAAGCGCCCATGCCCGAACGGCATTTGCCATTTCTTTTAAATCTTTGGATTTATACTTCATGTGTGATATTATATCATAAAAAGGACACATATAAAAATGTTAAAAATTTGGACAGACGGCAGTTGCCTTGGCAACCCTGGGCCGGGCGGTTGGGGCTTTGTTGCGACCGACGGCAAAAACATTGCAGAACGCAGTGGTGGCGAAAAAAACACCACCAACAACCGCATGGAATTAATGGCGGTGATACGGGCATTAACGGCGGCATCGCGTCACGACGAATTGGAAATCCACACCGACAGCCAATATGTAAAAAACGGCATGTTATCATGGGTTCGCGGTTGGAAAAAAAACAATTGGCGCACTGCGAACAAAAAACCGGTCAAGAACCAAGACCTTTGGCAACAACTTGATGAATTGGCATCAACCAAAAAGATACATTGGTTTTGGGTTCGCGGCCACAATGGCGACGAAATGAACGAACGCGTCGACACACTTGCCCGCACCGCCGCCGAAAGTTTTAAATAACAAACCGCCGAAACGGCGGTTTTATTTATCCACGAAATCCCATGGCAACAATAAACATTTCAACACTGTCTTTTCGTGACGACGGCGGTTTCATATGATGAACTGATTCGAATTTTTCTTTGATTTGCTTTAACAAATCTTGGGTTGTGCCACCGGTAAAGGACTTGCACACAAACGTTCCGCCCGGCTTCAATGCCCGCAACGCAAAATCAAACGCATATTCCAACAACACCATCTGACGAATATGATCTGTCTTTTTATGACCGACCGTATTTGGCGCCATATCTGAAACAATCACATCGGCGGTACCATTACCAATTTCATCGGGTGCCAAGTTTAACTTTTCTTCCAGCCATCGCAACGCATCATCACTTGTAAAGTCACCTTGATACGTTTCAACGCCAACAATTGGTGAAATTTCCAACAAATCCATTGCAAAGATTTTTGATTTTGGATACGTACGCGCAATATATTGCGACCAAGACCCCGGCGCCGCCCCAAGATCAACAACAACCTGACCATCGCGCAAGAATTTGAACTTTTCATTCATTTCAATCAACTTGTACGCGGCCCGCGCCCGGTATCCATCTTTGTGCGCCCGTGCGACATACGGATCGGCCGCCTGGCGTTGCAACCATGCGACCGAAGATTTTTTACTGGCAATTTTTTTATTTGTTATTTTCATATTTTGTCATTTTTTATTTTGCACCCGGCACACCGCCCTGTTGCATACGTGCCATAACCGCTTCCATTCCACCCATACGCTGAATCATTGCCATTTGCTGCTTCATTTTTGTATACTGCTTTATCATATGTTCAACATCACGAACTGTACAGCCCGCAGTTTCGGCAATTCGCGCTTTTGCATTTGCAAAAACCTTTTCTGGTTCACTGCGTTCGGCCGGCGTCATTGCTTCAAGAATTTTAATTTGCGCATCGACACTGCCATCTTTTATCTTTTCTTTCATTGCGGACACCGCCCCCGACATACCAGGCACCATTTTTAACAGTCCGCTAAAGTTGCTCATTTTTTTAATTTGTTTTAACTGGGCCAGCATATCATTCATATCAAATTGTCCCGACATCATGCGCTGGGCTGTTTCCTTCATGCCACTGGGCATTTTATCCATACCCAAATCTTTTTCTGTGGCATTAACATCTGTTACATTATCCACTGCGACTTTTTTTTCTTTCTTTTTTCCAAATCCGAACATATACCTACTCCTTTTTTTACTTTTTTATTTTATTTGCTTTTACTGCTTTGTCCAGATACTTTTTCAAATATTTTCCTGTTTGTGATTCTGGCACATTTGCAACATCTTCGGGTGTACCGGTTGCGATAACCCGGCCACCACCGGCACCACCTGTTGGTCCCAAATCAACAATCCAATCCGCCGTTTTTATTACATCCAAATTATGTTCAATAACAATTACAGTGTTTCCCTGCTCTACCAACTCGTGCAAGACAGACAACAACATTTTTATATCTTCAAAATGTAATCCTGTTGTTGGTTCATCCAATATATATATTGTTTCCCCGGTGCTTCGCGCAGCCAATTCCTTGGACAACTTTATACGTTGCGCTTCCCCGCCAGACAAATCAAGCGAACTTTGTCCCAACTTTATATAATCCAATCCCACACGTTTCAGCAATTCCAACTTTCTTGAAATTTTTGGCACATTTACAAAGAATCTGTATGCTTCTTCAACGGTCATATTCAGCACATCTGCAATTGATTTACCTTTGTACTTTACCGCCAGTGTTTCTTCATTATACCGCGTCCCATGACAACAATCACATTCGACATAAACATCGGCCAAGAAGTTCATTTCTATCTTTATCTGTCCATCACCTTGGCATGCTTCACATCGCCCGCCTTTGACATTAAAAGAAAACCGTCCCGATGTATATCCGCGCGCCTTGGCTTCGGACAAGCCCGCAAAGAAATCACGAATATCGCCAAACACACCGGTATACGTTGCCGGATTACTGCGTGGTGTGCGTCCAATTGGCGATTGGTCAATATCAACCACCTTGTCGATATTTTCCATACCTGTAATAATATCATGCGCCCCTGTTTCCAACTTTGAATTATAAAGCGCGCGCATCAGCGCAGGATAAAGTGTACTTAGCAACAACGACGACTTTCCCGACCCCGACACCCCTGTCAAAGCAATAAAGCGCCCCAACGGAAATTCAACGGTTACATTTTTCAAATTATGTTCACGCGCCCCCGAAATAATAATTGATTTACCGTTTCCTGGACGTCTTTTTGTGGGCACCGGAATACTTCTTTTTCCCGCCAGATATTGTCCCGTTATTGAATCTTTATTTTTTATAACCTGTTGTGGCGTTCCATGCGCAATAACATTTCCACCATTAACCCCAGCCCCACGTCCAATATCAACCAAATAATCCGCCGCCAACATTGCGTCTTCATCGTGTTCTACAACAATAACTGTATTATCCTTGTCGCGCAACATCTTCAGCGTTTCCAACAAGTTATCATTATCGCTTTGATGAAGTCCAATTGATGGTTCATCCAAAACATACAATACCCCGGACAGACCACTTCCAATCTGTGATGCAAGACGAATACGTTGTGCTTCCCCGCCCGACAAAGTTCCCGCCATACGTGACAATGTTAAATATCCCAACCCAACATTTTGCAAAAAGTATAATCTGTCCGTTATTTCACGCAAAACGATACGCGCAATTTCATTATCTTTGACCGACAAATGATTTGGCAAATCGCGAAACCACTTTAACGAATCATCAACTGACATATCGCACACATCCATAATATCTGCGTCATTTATACGCACACACAACGCGTGAATATTTAATCGCTTGCCATGGCAAACCGGGCATGGCTTTTCCGATTGATACTTTGCCAATTCGCTTCGCATTGCTTCTGAATCAGATTCCCGCCATCTGCGTTCTATATTTGGGATAACACCTTCATACGGCTTTTCATAAACAAACCCATTCCAATTTATTTTAATTGGTTCATCACCACTGCCATACAAGACCAAATCTTTTTGTTCTTGGGTCAGTGTATGCCATGGTTTTGACAACGGTATTTTGAATTTTTTATGAAGCGCGTCTAATAAATGTTCAAACTGGCTAAGCATTCCGCCACGCGACCATGGTGCAATCGCACCACCAAGTATAGACTTTGATGGGTCTGGCACCACCAAATCAGGCGACATATTTAATTGCACCCCCAACCCATCACAATTTTGACACGCCCCCATTGGCGCATTAAAAGAAAACAATCGCGGTTCGATTTTTGGCACTGTAAAGCCACTGACCGGGCATGCATAACTTTGCGAATAAAGCGTATCTTCGTTTGTATCCAAACGACGCACCAACACCGACCCCGGCACCAAGCGAAGCGAACCTTCGAACGACGAATAAAGGCGCGATTTAAATTCTTCTGTATCTGAATCAGACGGCGGCATTTGCAATCTGTCCACCACGACCAAGATTGTATGCTTTTTATTTTTATCCAATGGCGGCACCGCCGACAAATCAACAATTTCACCATCAATAATTGCACGCTGATACCCCTGCTTTACCAAGAACGCCAATTCCTTGCGATATTCACCTTTGCGTTCACGCACCAATGGTGCAAGAACAAAAATCTTGGTACCCGCAGGAATTTTCATTGTCCAATCGACCATTTCTGCAATTGTCTGGGACTTGATTGGTTTTCCAGTAACCGGTGAATGTGGCACACCAATACGCGCCCACAACAATCGCAAATAATCATAAATTTCTGTTACTGTACCAACGGTTGAACGCGGATTTTTTGATGTTGTTTTTTGTTCGATTGAAATTGCCGGTGCCAATCCTTCGATTAAATCAACATCTGGCTTTTTTTGCATATCCAAGAATTGACGTGCATAACTGGACAACGATTCGACATAACGCCGTTGCCCTTCGGAATAAATTGTATTAAATGCAAACGATGATTTTCCCGACCCAGAAACGCCCGTAAAGACCACCAATTTATTTTTTGGTATGTCTAAATCAATATTTTTAAGATTATTTTCGCGTGCATCACGAATTTTTATTATTCCAGCCATAGTACACATAAATATAGCTTAAATATTATTTTTTTCAAGACAAAGGGCGAAGAATCCTTTCGCCCTTTTGTTATTATTCTTTCTTGGCCGCTGTCAAATTCTTGGGCGCCAATGAAATACCCGTCTTTCTGGTATGATCTGGGCCGGCATCTGGAACCAATTTTCCATTTACCCATATATCGATACCACCCGCATTTCCAAATGTTGCCTTGTATTTATCACCTTTTGGAACATAGTACAAATCCCCCGGCACCAAGACGCGACTGAACACAGTGTTTCCACGTCCGTCTTCAACCTTGACCCACGATTCTTGTGACGCCTGTAAAACAACATTTGCCGTTTCGCGATTATCAACCCCAAAGCGTTCACGAACAGTCTGTTTATATTCTGGCTCTTTATCTTTTTCTTCAACTGTAACAACGGTATCCACCACTGTCGGAACTGGTTCAGGTTCTGATTTTGACGGCGTCAACATAACAATTGCAAAAATAATTAACGCAATTGCTAAAACCCCACCAAGGAACCACAACCAATGCTGATACACAAACTGATACGCTTTGACAAACGTCATCTTGCCCCAACTTTCTTCCTTGATACTTGGCATCGCGCACGCCGAAGTGTCTTCATCGTCATCTGCAGCGCAATCACTTGTCATACCCATTTCTTTCTTTATTTTTGCGACAACTTCGTCTGGATTTAATCCCAATTCCATTGCATAGTTACGCGCAAACCCCAATATATAAACAGGTTCTGGAATCACAGAATAATCACCATTTTCCAACGCTTCCAAGAATTCTTCACGAATACACAATTGCTTTGATATTGTTGGAATTTCGCGTTTACGACGTCCAGTGGTTCGTGCATTACGCAACATTTCACCCGCACTTAATTCCACCGGTGTTTCAACAACTTCATTATTTTCAATGTTTTCTGTCATTTTTCACAATCCCCTAAAGCTATTTTCACGCTAAATAATACCCCAAAAATCGCGAATTGCAACCTTTAAGGCACCTTCATCCACAATTTGATTTACTTTTATACGAAAATCCGAAGAATTCGGCATACCCGCACTGTACCATGCGGCATGCTTTCTGAACATTGGAATGGCATTTTTTTCACCATAATATTCCAACGCATATTCCAAGTGTTCCAACACAACACGCCCAACATTATCTGGCGCGCCACCCTGGCCCAGCATTTCTGCCAACACCCATGGGCGCCCCAAAATTCCACGTCCAATCATTGCGCCACTGTACCCCAAGTCATCCAACCCGCGCAAATCATCGGCATTCTTTATATCGCCATTTGCGATAATTGGAATTGGGGCGTCTGATACATCTGGGTGCACTGCATTTCCCAAATAAAGTTGCGCACGTGTCCGCCCATGAAGCGCCACAAATTGCACCCCACAATCGGCCGCAATATTAATCAAATCACGCCAATCACGATGTTCATCATCCCACCCAAGACGTGTTTTTATCGAAACTGGTATATTTACCGCCCGAACCACTGCATGCATAATTTGTCCGGCCAACTTGTGGTCACGCATCAAGTGCGCACCGGCCCCGGCGCGTGTTGCAACCTTTGGCACAGGACACCCCATATTAATATCAATCCACTTTGCCCCGGCATCTTGCAATATACGCGCCGCATCGGCCATTAACCCAACATCTGCACCAAAGATTTGTGCCCCAACATTACCTTCGTCGGCATAACTGTCAAAATTACGAAGACAATTCTTATGCGCCCCAACCAACGAATGACACGAAATCATTTCTGTAACCAACGGCGCATCTGGTGAAAAGCAACGCACAATACGGCGAAACGGGCGATCTGTAATCCCCGCAAGTGGTGCAGCAAAAATTTGATTATTTGTAAACATTTATGATATAATGCCATCGATGAAAGGAAAAATCAAAAATTTATTCAGTTTTTTATCCCGCGCATGGTCTGGTGGCTGGCGCGGAAAAATCGGCATAGCCCTTACATTATTTGCATGTTTTATGTTCATTGGCCTTTTTTGGGGCAGTGTCAGCGTCCAACGCGTCGCCATAAACGTATGGGAATTGAATCAAGAGCAAGCACAACTTGCCCATGAACAAGACACATTACAAGAAATACAAAAACACATTGAACTGTTACAAAATTACAGTCCAGACTATGTCGAAGAACTTGGACTAAAATATTTAAACATCGGCACCCCGAACACAAAAATACTTAAAATTTAATCCCCCGATTCGGGGGATTTTTCTTAATTCAGCAATAACACCGTTCCATTTAAATAAAGCGCAAATACCAACCACGCCAAATATGGCCACACCAGATATGATGCCGCACGACTTATTGGTTTAAAGGCAACCATCATCCAAATCGCCACTGCAATCAACGCGACAAGACACAACAACGCCCCACCAACGAACTGTAATCCAAAGAACAAATAAGACCACAATGCATTCAAACACATCTGTGACACAAACAATGCGTACGCTTTTGTTTTACTTTGTCTTGTTTTGTCATTGTTCATTATCAAGAACAACGCAATACCCAACAAGGTATAAAGTATAATCCACGCCCAAACAAACACCCAACCATTTGGTGTTAACGCAGACTGATTTAACGCATTATACCATTCATTTGCCCCGGGCGACATTGGCGAAAAGAACCCGCCAATAATACCTGGGATAAACGAAATAACGATTGCCAAAATAAACATTAAAAATTTTTTCATATGAATCCTCCTTGTGATAAAAATTGTATCACATTGGCACAATTAATATCACAGGAACGATTTACTAAAACGCCATAAAAAAAGCCACCAAATGGCGACTTTTTTATTCATAATGGTAATTAATTTGTAAACTTGCATTTTTGGGAAAACGTATATTCACCTGAATTGTCTTGATATTTAACGTCATCACCATATCCGACAAAACATTCTGTCTTCCCCAACTTTATCCCCGCATCACTTTTACCTGGATAAGTATTGCCTCCACTGGTCATCGTCGGACATACCGCACACCCAGTGCATGACGTAAAATTACCACTTGAATCCACGCTACAGTTTACCAAAGCATAAAAACTAGCATTAAAACTTGCTGACGTATTATAATATCCTGCAGCGCATCTAAATTTGTTTCCGTATTCCCACTGACATGTACTTGTATTACACGAACAAGTCTGCTCATAATCATATCCATCAACACCTGTTTCAAACCAAAACGGCAACGTATGACAAATCCCATCACACGTCCCATTACAATCACTTGCCGAAACAACACAATTTTTAATTGTTTGTGTGGCGTTACTGCTGCACCCCGGAAGGGTAATTGTTTGATTTGTTAATGTTCCTTTACTGCAAGAATTGCATGTTGCATACTTAAAATAAGTACCATCACTTCGCTGCACACAGTATTCCGTTACATTTGAACAAAACGTCATTGTATTAACATAAGCTGACACCCCACTGCAATTACTGATTGGCACAACATTACAGGCTGTAAAAGCAATGCCACCAACATCCGTAGTCGCGGCATATACCCCACGCACAGCAAAAACACAAAAAAATCCAATAAAAAACAACTTTGTGATTATTTTCATATTAATTTCTCTCTTCTTTTTTACGAATGTGCCAAATCCATCGGGGGCGTTTACAACTAGGAAAGAAACGGTGGTTTGGATTCGGCACAAAATGGCCTTGACTTTTGTCCGAAAAACATGGAAAATTTACATTGAATCAGTGCCAAATTCAAAGGACCGTTTGGATTCGGCACTGATTTTTTTACTTTTTTATTTGTAAAAACAATTAATTAAACACAAAAAAACAAATGTATAAAAATTAAAAAAAATCCCCAACATTGGGGATTTTTTTTTGTAATACACATTGTTTACATACACTGTGAAACGGCATACATTGCAACACCGTCAAACACAGGATTTTTAAGCATTACACGATATCTCCTTGTTCCATCACCACATTCATTTGGATTCAAATTAACCCAAACACCTTCGGTATCTGCGGCATATTCTGTAATATTTTTTTCTGCAAAATCACCACTTACAAACATTGAATTTGCTTCCATTGCTTGGATTGCTTCTAATTCCGGTGTCACAGGACATTTTACCAAAGAATCCCCATTCACAGACGTTGCCACAACATCACATTCTGTGCCAAAAACATCCACTTTTTGCACATCATCTGCGCCACATGCGGCCACCGCCAAAACAACAGGTAAAATCAACAATTTTTTCATAATATTTCTCCTTTTTTTCTTGTTGTACTAAAATTATAAAACCCCAAAACAAAAAATATCAACAAAAAAAATTAAACCGCCCTTGCGGACGGTTAAAAGTCTCGCTTGGTATTTCCAAGAAATACCTGTGCGCAAATTTGTTGTTATTCGAACTGCGCAAAGCTTGTTCTTATATACAAATTTTGGCACGCCCTACAGGATTGTAATTCCCATGTTCGTTTTCACTCCATGGGCCCCTTTCGCCTGCGGCTCGAACCAGGTTCTCATCCAAGTTCGTGCAACAAAAATTAAACCGCCCTTGCGGACGGTTAAATTTCTGGCACGCCCTACAGGATTCGAACCTGTGACCTGCAGA
>JAGBGA010000119.1 GCA_017936185.1 Alphaproteobacteria bacterium
AACGGATTACAGCACTACGACTTGGGTTAATTGTTCCATTCGATACATCTGAATAATAATCATCCCCCAGTGCTTTTTTTACATAATCGGTTCTGATAGATTCATTATTGATAGATACCATCCCAGTGATAACAGAATTTGAAGAACGTACCATTTCTGCTTCGTTTGGAACAACGGGCAAGTCAGGCATAATTGGTGCAGAACCACCACCGCCAGAACCCGAACCACCACCACATGCAGCCAACGCCAAAAGTGATGTAAGAATTGCAAGTTTTTTCATGTTGAGTATCCTTTTTACATAAAAAATGAACCGCCCAAGAAAGAGCGGTCGGGGAGTTCTCAAATCACCTTGTTATTGATTCCGTTGGTCTTCGGATAATTCCTATTTTATAACCAACAGCTCCCCGACATGGTGTCAGGGATGATAGCGGTGCAAAAACACCGACAACATCAGATTACGATGCTTTCGCACCGAACAAGGTGGGCTTGAGATTGCCCCGAACCCAATCTCTTGGATTCATTTCATACTCTATCACTAAAAATCAAAAATGTAAATTGAATATATTATAGACGACACTAGCCACTTTGAATTTACACTTCGCCGGTTTATTCAACGCATGGGTTGGTAAAAAACATGTACTTTTGACCAAAAACATGTTATTTTATAAAAGTGCCAAGCAAAGTGTCAGGCATTTAAATGTTTTTAATGGAAAAAAGCGGTAAAAAGGGTCCAAAAAGCATAAAAATTGCATAAACACGGTCCCCTTCGCCCGCACCAGAAATTCAACCGGCCTTGCGCCGGTTTAATTTATGGCATGTGGCGTTGGAAGCGAACCCGACCAAGAGGGTTCGGGGCGTCAGTTGACGAGAACAAGTGAATACGAAGTTCGAGTCTTACGTAGCGAAAGGGGCCCATGGAGTGAAAACGAACATGGGAATCAGACATTCCCTTCGCCCGCACCAAATTAAAAATATTGAAAATCCGGCATTATCTGTCGGATTTTTTTGAGTGCAATAAATTAATAAATTGTTGACTTTTGGTGTGTTTTGTTTAATAATAGGCGGGCAAATCCCAAAGATTGCCATTATAAATACACCAGTTCGCAGTATGCGTGTGGTACATCATCCGGCGAGTGTTCGCCCTTGATGGTGGTTTTCTTTGTGGGAAAAACAGTTAATAAACTTAAGGAGCAAAAATTATGGCAACTGTTATTCGTTTGGCACGTTATGGTGCAAAAAAACGTCCATACTATCATGTCGTTGTGACAGATTCTCGTAATGCACGTAATTCTGGTAATGTTTTGGAAGTTGTTGGAAAATACGACCCAATGCAACCAAAAGACAGTGATAAACGTGTCGTTTTGAAAATAGATGAAGTAAAAGCATGGTTGGCAAAAGGTGCACAACCATCAGATCGTGTTTATAAATTCTTGGCAAATGCAGGTTTGGTTGCAAAGAAAGCGGTGCCGGTTCAAACAAAAAAGCACTTGCAACACGAAAAAACATTGATGAAAATCAAAGATAAAGCTGAAAAGTTGGCAAAGATTGCAGAAGAAAAAGCCGCTGCAGAAGCAGCCGCCAAGGCCGCTGCAGAAGCGCCAGCAGAAGAAGCCCCAGCAACAGAAACAGCTGAATAATTTTTGCTTGTTCGCCCGGGGAAACCCGGGCACAGTTTTGTACAGGAAATTTTGGTATGCAGAAAGATAAAAAAGAAAAGCAAGAATTATGTCCGTATGATAAGTTGGCGTGTGAAAAAATGACACGTCGTGTTCGTGATTATGCGGCAAAAGGTAATGTGCCTGGCAGATTGGTGAAACAATGTGATAATCGTCATCATTGTGAAAGATATAAAAAGCATGAAGATGGACGCAAGGTTATATCGATTGTGTCGGGGCTGATGAATGGAAAGTCCGGATGTGTGTGTCCGTATAATGTTCAGATTGATTGTGGATTGTTTTATCGTTGTGATGAATTTTTTCGCCAGAATCCAAAACACAATTTGGCAAACGAAGAACCTGTGTGTGCGCCTGATGCGTGTGCAGCGCGTCCAGAAATTTGCCCAAGATTTACAAGCTTTGCAGAAAAGCAAAGATAAAAGAAAAAATGATATGTTAAACAATAATAAAATCTTGGTTGGGAAAATTGTCGCACCCCAGGGAATCCGCGGGGAAGTGCGCGTTAATACATATACGGAAAACCCAATGGATTTTAAGACACTGAATGTGATTGGTGATAAGTTTGGTGATGGTGATTTTAAGTTTGTGCGTGTGGTACCCAGTTCAAATGTTATTATTGCCAAAATTCGCGGCGTTGATGACCGAAATATGGCCGAAACACTGCGTGGAAACGAATTGTATGTGACGCGTGATAGCCTGCCCCCGGTTGCGGATGACGAATATTACCAGGCTGACTTGATTGGGTTTGATGTTGTGCGTAATGGTAAAAAGATCGGAATCGTTGATTGCTTTCAAAACTATGGTGCGGGTGATATTATCGAACTTGATAATGGTGACATGGTGTCGTTTATTGGTGCGCGTGTTGATAAAAATATGCGCGTAATATATGTGGGGTAAAAATGAAGTGTATTGATATGACGGATATTATGTACAGTCACGTTTATGTAACATGTCGTAATCATGGTGCGCATTGTTTTCTGAATGATATAATTGGAATGCAACCAAACCTGGCACGTATAGAAAGTAATGACGGAAAACATCTAAAAATTCGTATTTGCGGTAATGATGTTGAGCGTGAAAAGCGTTCAGAAGATTTGCTGAATATAGCAGAATGTGTCTGTTCATAATGCTTGTTGAATAATCATGGACATAAAAGAAGATAAAAGGTGAATTGTTATGAAAAAAATAGATTTAAAAAAAGAAAAAAGTCCAGTGGTAAAGATAGAACAGTTGAAAGACAGATACTTGTTTACATTGCAGTGTGACTATGAACGTTTTGCAGGATGTAAATTAAGCGAATTAAAGTCTGATAAATATGCAAGTGGTATAAAGTTTGTCGATGGTAAATATGTTATGTTTGTGGTCAAAGATCTTGTGGCGCCACTGATGTATTCTGTTGTGAAACGTCATTGTGAAAATTGTCTTTATTGCCAAAAAGTGGCAAAAAATATGGGGCCAAATGGTGGCGCGGAAAGTGTGGCGGTGCAATATGAAGTCTTGAAACAAAAAGTAAGGTCACGTTAATTATGCACTTTAATATATTGACCATTTTTCCAGAAATGTTTCCGGGCACCTTGTCGGGTGGCGTGGTTGGACGCGCATTGGAACGCGGTATTTGGTCGTATGATGTAACAAATATTCGTGACTTTGCCATTAACAGTTATGGCAGTGTTGATGACACACAATTTGGTGGTGGTGCCGGAATGGTTATGCGCCCAGATTGTTTGGGAAATGCGTTGGATTCAATTAAAAATCGTGGTAAAATCATATACTTTTCACCACGTGGGCCGACGCTTAATCAAAAAATGGTGCGCGAATTTGTTTCGGACCAAAGTGCGACATATACCCTGCTTTGTGGTCGGTACGAAGGAATTGATGAACGAATCATTCAAGAATATGATATAATGGAACTTTCCATTGGTGATTATATACTGTCGGGTGGTGAAATCGCAGCCCAAGTTTTTGTTGACAGTTGCGTTCGTCTGATGGATAATGTGGTTCATGGCGGTGAAGATACAACCGCAAACGAAAGTTTTGAAATCGGGGGGTTGGAATGGCCATTATATACCCGCCCGTCAGTATGGCGTGGACGAAGCGTCCCAGAAGTCCTGCTGTCCGGTCACCATGGCAATATCGAACGGTGGCGGAAACAACAATCGG
>JAGBGA010000120.1 GCA_017936185.1 Alphaproteobacteria bacterium
ACACCCCCATTGACGTTACCAATTTACTGATACCAATATCACATGGCGTTTCCAAAACAATTTTTTCTTCAAACAATGCAGACAAAAACAACTCTTCATCTTCTTCATTATAAAAAGCACAGTACGAAAAATTATCCCAGCAAGGATCATCTGCATCCGCAGAATTCTGATAACAATTATAAGAGTCGGTATCAACAAACAAACCACCGCATGCCAGCGCTTCAAATTTAGGATCTACCCCAGCATAAGTACCTTGTCCGACATAATAGCCAACATACGGATACGTCATTCTGCAATATATATATGTGGGGTTGGTTCCGTCATATTCATATTTACTCAAATCTATTGGAACAACTGTTTCATATAATTTTGCATATTCATCTGGTTTATCATATGACGCAATACCTTCGACCACCACCAACATATTGCACCCCAACGATGGTATATAACAATAATTTTCCCAATACCCCGTATATATATACGCCGCCCCATCACATGTTGGTATTGATTTGTCTGGAAATTTATAACAACCGCCGACTTCGCCATATCCTTGTAAAACCGCACAATACGCATCACATACCAGACAGAAAAAAAACACAGCAATTATTTTTTTCATCAAAAATTCCCCCACAAAAAAACCGCCTCAGAAATTGGCGGTCGGGGTGTTAGCAATCAGTACAGTATGATTCCGGTGTTTTCGGGCGAACCCTATTGTATAACAACCGGCACCCCGACTGCATACACAATCAGGGGATAAATAACGATGCAAAACAATTGGAACGTTATCGGATTAACGACGCACAACATTTTGCACCGACTGTACTGGGCCTGCTACAGCCCCGAACCCAATTCCCATTGGATTCAAGAATAATTATAATACAACAACAGTGAACAATCAAATAATAAAAACAATTTATATTCCCCACCCTGGATACAACATATCACCGATGCCACACCGCGGGGGAATTTTATCTCAACTTACTATGCCGACATGTTTTCCGACAATATACCAGCGCACTTTTATACCAATCACACATATCATCCAAACATAACTTGGTATCACCACAAATCTGGTAAACAGACAAATTACACCCGCGGGGATAATATACATTCGGTCGGTTCACTGGGAATTCAAATAACTTCTTGTCCCCCGCGCGCATTTCGGGCACAACCTTAAAAAACATACTTTTTATATCACCGACAAATCGTGGTTCACTTGGCACAGTCCGCAAATTTGCCGACAGCGGGCATCTTTCACCACACCCATCACACGTATATGGAAATTCTAATTTAATTTCCCTGAACTGGTTTTGTATAATATCTTTTTCATCCACCTTGGCATTTTTCTGATATTCATACGGCATGAACGCCCCCTTACAAATCCAAAATGCACCCGAACAAGACGGCAAAGAAAAAGCAAACACTGCCCCCAATTACAAACAAGTGCCACACCGCATGCGAAAACTTCATCCGGCGCCAAAGATAGAATATCACCCCAATCGTATACGATAATCCCCCCGCCAAAATAAACCACAATCCGCGTTCTGGGATATTACGAATCATCGCCGGCAATATGAACAACAACGTCCACCCCATTGCAACATAAAGTGCGACCATCCAACGCGGCTGTTGCTTTGGATTTTTTATCTTCATATACGACCCAAACAACACAATTCCCCACAATATTGCAAACACCGTCCATCCAACAATCCCACGCAGATTTACCAACAAAAACGGCGTATACGTCCCCGCAATCAAGGCATAAATTGCAACACTGTCCCACACTTCAAAAAAGCATTCAGACTTTTTACCAATTGTTGCATGACACATTGTTGACCCGAAATAAAGCGTAATCATTGTCACGCCAAAAATCGCACATGACACAACGGCCCATGGGTCACCTTTGATTCCTGCGAATACCACCAACAAAGTCAACGCCGCAATTGCCAATCCAACGCCAATACCATGTGTTAAAACATTAACAACTTCTTCGGCATGTGTTGACGGCTTTTCCCATCGGAACAGCCCCGTTGCACGCAAAACCTTTAACAGTTTTAACGCATGTTCATCTTTCTTGACCGCACGAATTCTTGCACGTTTTGTCTGTGTCATTTAATTGCCCCCTTGATTCTGTTGATAACACGTTCACCACCCATAACCGACATTATTGAATAAAGGTCTGGGGTATTTGTGCGTCCCGACAATGCCACACGCAGGTCCATCGCCACATCACCGTTTTTAACGCCGCATTTTTCGGCCACCGCAACAATTTTTGCCCACCAAGTGTCTTTATCATCTGCGGCATTATACGTTTCCAAAAACGCGCGCAACGCATCATTATTAAATTCATATTCTGTATTTGGAACAAACAGTTCATCCCAAAAGAACGCAACATTTTCCAACGTCTGGGACCATGTAATAAAGTCTTTACGTACACGCTTTGGATTATCGCGTTCAATACCCAACACACCCGTCAAGTATTTAACATCTGCAACCTGCATTTTGTTAACATCACTGCCATATTCATTTGCCCATGCGACAACGCGATTAACCAATTCTGGCACCGGCAGCGACCCAATAAATTCTTTCGCCCACCATTCCAGTTTATCTGTATTAAACAGCGCACTGCTGGTCGGTATCTTTTTTACCCTTAATGGATAATTCCAAATTGTTGTATCCACCTTTTTGCTTTTTTCTTCTTCGAACCCGGACGCCACAATATTATACAAATAATTCAGCACAGCCTCTACCGGCCAGCCTGCTGTTAAATAATGCATAGTATTTGCTTCTGGGTCGGTACGTTTTGATAATTTGCGTGAATTTCCTGTTTGTTCATCTAACTTGTTAATTGTCGCAACATGAACATATTCTGGATTCTGCCATTCCATCATACGGAACAATTGCAAGTGCAAATTCAATGAAGACAACCATTCTTCACCACGTTGCACCAACGTAGTACGCATAAAGTGATCATCACACAAATGTGCAAAATGATACGTTGGCAAACCATCATTTGATTTTATCAAGACAATATCTTCTTCATTTTCTGGGAAAGCCAAACGACCACGTACTTTGTCATTATAAAAGATTTTATTATCTTTATTTCCCATTGAATACAAACGAATCGATGGCACCAGACCACTGTCCAAACGCGCAATAATTTCTTCTTCGCTCAAATTCCTGTCGCGCGCCCATTCACCATAAATACCGGTTGCCCAACCTGCGGCTTTTTGTTTTTCTCTAATTTCTTCCATTTCTTCCAGACTCAAGAAACAAGGATACGCCAGCCCCCGTTCCAACAATTCTGCCACAACACTGTGATAAACATCCTTGCGTTCTGACTGATAATAAGACCCATAATTTCCACCATACGTTGGGCCTTCATCTGGTTGCAAACCAAAGGCATCCGCACATTTTAATATAACATCAACTGCACCCTGCACTTCACGTTTCGTATCTGTATCTTCAATACGCAACATAAAGACCCCATCTGATTGCTGCGCCAATTTTTTTGCAATCATCATTTGGTACAGTGTACCCAAATGCATAAAACCTGTTGGACTGGGCGCAACACGTGTCACCATCGCACCCTCTGCCAGATTACGTGCTGGGAATTTTTCTTCCAGTTCTGCAATCGTATATTTTGGCGCCGCGCCCAAAACACGTGCGATTAAATCTTTTGATAAACCTTTTCTCATCTATATAATCCTTGTGTTTTAACAAAGTCAATTCTATACTAAAAACATGGAAAAACAAGAAATAAGAACATTTGGTCGTCGTCATGGAAAAAAACTGTCAATGCGTCAACAAACATTAATTGACGAACTGTTACCAACCCTGTGCCCAGAAAATGGGGACATTTTGGAAATCGGCTTTGGTGCGGGTGAACACGTACGTGATTTGGCACACAACAATCCCGACAAAACAATTATTGGGGCCGAACCATTTATGAATGGCGTGGCATCATTACTGTCTTCGATAACCGACCCAAAAACGAATCGGTTATTGGACGAATATAAAAACATCCGAATTTGGGCGGATGACGTTCGTGACTTTTTACGCACAACCGATTCGAAGTTTGTTCAAATTTGGGTATTACATCCCGACCCATGGCCCAAGGCAAGACATGAAAAACGCCGCCTGTTAAGCGCTGAATTTTTAAACACATTGTCAAAAAACTTGGCCCCACATGGTGAAATCATAATTGGCACAGACCATTGGGAATATTTTGATTGGATTCTGGAACAAGTAAAATTAACAAAACTGACGGCAACCATTGCCGACCTGGACATTATACAAACCCGGTACCAACATAAAAACAAAGCCGGCACAGAAAATCCAAAATATTTAATACTCAGGCATTAACAAAGAAACGCGCGTTATTAATCAAGCCCGGCTGCATACTTTCGATTAATCGAATTGTCTGCTCTATACGCATGAAATTCGGGCCAAATGCGAAATGCAAATCAAATTTATTTTCACTTTTCCACGCATTCAGCATTGCATAAATTCGCCCAACAAAATCAGACCTGTCCCCATTATCACGTGTCAAGACCAACATTAATGCCGACGCATTTATTTTACGTAACTTTTCGAATAAATTATCCCATTCAAAGACATCGATATCGGCCACATCGATTCCAACGACCAAATCTTTATTAAAGAACAAGTCATCACGCACAACATGTGTTTGTTCAACCAAATCCCCCAACGCCACATACGGCAAGAAAATTTGTGCCCCATGCGCCCCCCGTTTAAACACATTATTAATACGCACCGTCACATCAGAAATCTGTTTTTCTGAAACTTTTTTATTTGGCAAATAAAAGCGCGCCAATATTTTAACTTGTGTATTTTCCACCCATGGCCAAACCGTCGCGACCGAATCGGGCACCACCGAAATATCTGTTAATTTTTTTTCATTTAAAAAGTCTGTAACCCGCGCCAAATCGCCGCCATCTGCGTCTGCATTACACCACAACGCGGCACATTTCCCCAGCATATCAAAAACAGTATTTTTTTCCATCATAACGCTTTTTACTTTATCACAAATATGATACAATTAAAACACAATGAAAAATAAAATTGACAATATTTTGATGGGAATTCTGTGGCTGGTTGCTGCGATTCTTGGCACGTGTTTTTGGTTTAACACCCAATTTGGCTTTAACATATTTTCCGGTGCCCATTGGCGTCACCTTGCATACATGCAGGCGGTACAGCAACCGATAAAGCCCGCATTTTACATATCACTTGTATTTGCGGTAATTATAACAATCGCGGGTCTTTATGTATTGCTTCGCCCACGCAAAGTAAATACCCCCACCCATAAATCAAACACCCCATCATCCAACAGCATGACGCACGCACCACAACCGACGCCCACCCCATCGGCGGCCAAGCCTGCCCCACTGCCGGCGGCATCCAATAATGCAACCCCGCCCCAGGCGGACGCGGCGCCCACCCCGCAAGACGTTACCGCCCCCACATCATACGAACCACAAATGTCACGTCCAATGCGTCTTAACATATCACCGGCGGCACGCAACATGCCCCCACCACCCCAGGCACCAACACTTGATTTACCCACCACCAATACCGCCGCCCCACAAACATCACCTGCGCCATACGCATCACCGGCGCCCACCACCCCAGGCAAAACCCAAGAATGGCCCGAATTGCGTGAAATATTCGAATCGACGGGTTATACTGTAAAGCCCAACATATTTATCAACGGTATACAAACCGCCCTTATTGCGATTGGTGCGGACGAAAACTTGTGGATTGGTGCGGTTGGCGTTACAACGACATCACTGAAATCTGTGGTTGAAAAATTTGAACGCATCTTTGAAGAAACCCTTGAAGAAATCATAATTAACATCAGTGGCTTTGTAATATCGGCCCCCGACGCCGCATCCCCGGGCGCCCCAGAAATATTAACATTTGACACACCGGGCGCATTACGCGAATATATGAATAATAACCGCAACCCCGAACTTGATTCGGACGAACAAGAAAACTTTGACGCATATTCGAACTATATATCGACTGTGCTTGAGTACCTAGGAAAACTTTAATGGAATTAACCAAAGACGCCGCCGAAAAAATTATATCTGACATGGGCATGGACGACATGCCACTGATTGCGGTGCGCCCTGTACCGACCAAAGTACCTGCAAATTGGTTTCCGCGTTACAAAGAACTTTGTCGTGAATTCATGCAATCATTAACTGATTCTGTTGAAACATTGGCATTCATGAATTTATCCCAAGATGAATTTATGAACTTGCTTATGGGTCGTTCGGTACCCCAGAATATGTCCTTTCGTTTTCGCACACCATTGACATGGGGTGGCAAATTGGAAACAGATAACCTTTTCATGTGTTGGACATTTCCACATTCCCAGTTACTTGATGAATTTATAATCAGTCAATCTGGCAATGACAAAATATGGTTACCCAACCCAACCAAAAAAGTATACCAACCAATCAGTACCAGCATCGGTGGCGCCGGCGGCAACGCGACCGAAGACCGCCTTACAGAATTCAGTGCCGCCATGACCAGTGGTCGCGACATATAAACACGCAAAGGCAAAGCGCATGACATGTAATGAATTTTTAACATTAATAAAATCGCGTGGCGCAATCATTGCCCCGCCGGCGGGTTTGTCACATCTTTCGGTGGCAAACAATTCGCTTCAACGATATCGTTGTGCAATGTTACCATTATTCATGACGGAACTTTACACGCACACTGGTGGCATCAACCTGGGCAGTGGTTACATATTTGGCCCATCAGAAATCGCCCAAGGCATTCGCACCCCGGTTCCATCAATTATCGACATTAACGAAAAAATTTTATACATGGGCAAGAATCGTGGCAAAACAATATTTGGTCGCAATGACTTGTTTTGGTTTTGTTTTGACGTATTTGGCACATGCTATATGCTTGATAACTTGACCCTTAACCCACTTCGCAAATATGACGACCCATATCGTGCGATGTTGGATTGTTTAATTGCAGGCAAAATGTAAAAAACATGATGAAGAAAATATCTGTATCTTTATCCGGTCACCAGACCAGCATAACCCTTGAACCCGAATTCATAGAAGCATTACACACCTTGGCGAATCGCATGGGCAAGCCGATTGCCACCATAATAAATGAAATTGATTCATCGCGCGCAACGGACACCAACCTGTCATCGGCGGTACGCGTATGGGTATTAAATCAGATAATACTGCGCACTGCCGCATGATAAAAAACAGACTTTACCATTACTGACACTTGAACATCCATCCCATTGACAACAAGAATAAAAAAAATGTAAGCAACACAGCCCCAACGCAGTGACTTCGAACCTGACATTTAGGATTTCAGTTTTAACGCATATTTGTTTTTGTATTATCGGCACCATCATCGTCTTGGTCATCAATTTCATTAATGGCCAGGTTACCAATCATACTGCCACCGGCGCCAACACCCGCGGTAATTGCCCCGGTTTTCAGATTTTTCGCCGTTTCTGCGCGTTGGGCCGCCCATGCCGCCGCATCCGC
>JAGBGA010000121.1 GCA_017936185.1 Alphaproteobacteria bacterium
AAAAAATACCCCATGCGGGGTATTTTTTATTTCTGGCGGAGTCGAAGGGATTGTCTGATTCCCATTTGCGTCACGTTGGCGCAATGGGCCCCTTTCGCTACGTAAGATTCAAACTTCGCCGGATGGCTTGTTTTCATCAACTGACGCCCCGAACCCAGCAATCAGAGATTGCGAATGCTTCGTCCACACTGCAACACCAACAGAAATAAAAAAATACCCCATGCGGGGTATTTTTTATTTCTGGCGGAGTCGAAGGGATTCGAACCCTTGATACGGTTGCCCGTATACCACATTTCCAATGTGGCGCACTAGACCAACTATGCGACGACTCCTTTATCCTTAGTCCGCGTCGGTTGCTTCTGCAACTTCAACCGCTTCTTCGGCAGTAATCGTACCAGGTTCATCATCGGCCAAGGTCGCTTCAAGTTCGGCGTCAATTTCACGCAAAAGCGGATCTTCACTGCCGATTTCAAGGGATTCTTCACCAGATGCAGACACAGGTGTTTCCTTGTACGATTGAACAAATTCATGACGAACCGCGTTAACATCAAGCTTGCCACTGGCGATTTCGCGCAATGCAACAACAGTTAATTTGTCGTTCTTTTTATCAACCACAGGTTCCGCACCACCGTTTAAGTCACGAACACGCTGAGACGCAAGCATCCCAAGTTCATAGCGGCTTTCGACGTATGGTAATGTATCAGAATTTGTTGTACGTGCCATTTTATAATTCCTTTGTTGAAATCATTTTTAACCAGGTTATAATGCCCTATGGTTGGTGAAAATGCAAGAAGAAAATAAAAAAAACAATATTAAAACACTGTCGTTCGGATGCAGACTGAATTCTTTGGAATCTGAAAAGATTCAAAATATGTTGGCCGGACATATAAATACGGCAATTGTCGTTAATACCTGTGCCGTTACAGGCGAAGCAGAAAGACAATCGGGACAGACAGTGCGAAAATTAGCACGCGAAAATCCGCGGGCGCCACTTTTTATCACTGGGTGCGCTGCAACACGAAACCCAGAACTGTTTTACAATATTCCAAATACAGTTGTTATAAAAAACAGTGATAAAATGCAAATCAATGCGTATATCGATGGATTAAACAAGGCACCTTGCAGTATTACACACCCAGAAATAACCAAGTTTAGACAAGAAGATACAAAGCTGTCAAAGCAGTTTGTACAAATACAAAACGGATGTAATCATAATTGCGCATACTGTATAACACGTGCGTTGCGCGGGCCGGCGGTATCTTTTGAATATGCGGATATAGTGGCCGATGTTCGGCAGGCGGTCGATAATGGATTTGGCGAAATCGTATTAACCGGGGTTGATATTGCGTCATATGTAAAAAAAGAAGGCGGCAATGTGTTCTTGGTGTCCGATGTTTGCAAACGCTTGTTGGCCGATGTAGCCGGGATAAAAAGACTGCGTCTTTCGTCGGTCGACCCGGCGGTCCCAGATATTGATAATGTCATCAGATTAATTCACAGCGATAAACGAATGATGCCGCATTTACATTTTTCTATGCAGTCGGGGTCCGATACAATTTTGCGCGCAATGGGACGAAGACACAATGCCGAACGTGTGCGCGACTTGGTCCGACAAGGAAATGGAAAAATCACGTTCAGTTGGGATATAATCTGTGGATTTCCAGGCGAAACAGAAGAATTGTTTAAAGAAACACTTGAAATGGTGCGCGAAACACGACCAATTAAAATACATGCATTTCCTTTTTCGCCACGCCCGGGCACGCCTGCGGCGGATATGCCGGAACAAGTTGACAGGTTTGTATCAAAAAAACGGGTCAAAATAATAAGTGATTTGGCGAATAAAAACCGCGCCGATTTTATGCAAAAACAAATCGAAAACACCGTTCAAGTATTGGTGGAAGAAAATAACGTGGCGCGTTGCCCGCACGATATCGCGGTGCGTATCGAAGGCGAACACATTCCGGCACGCACAATATGCGATGTAAAATTAATAGACGTAAAGGATGATTATTTTGTTGGCAAGGTGGTTTTTAATTGATAATATCCCAAACATGAAAAAGAAATTATTTACCATCTTGTTAATGCTTGTATGTGGTGTGGCAAATGCCACAGAATTTAAAACCAAGGCAAAATCTGCGTTCTTAATCGACTTTGATTCGGGGACGGAAATTTTTGCAAAAGCGGCCGACACGTTAATGCCACCATCTTCGATGATAAAACTGATGACGTTGGCGGTGTTGTTTGATGAACTGAAGGCCGGAAATATTACAATGGATACGCGGTTCCCGGTTGGCGAAAACGCGGACTTTAACAAGCCGGAATGGTATCCGGCAAGCAAAATTTGCTTGGTCGCAGGCCAGACAATTACAGTGCGCGATTTGATTTTGGGACTGATTGTATTATCGGGTGGTGATGCGTCGGTGGTTGTGGCAGAAAAACTGGCCGGGTCCGAAAATGAATTCACAACAATGATGGAAAAGAAGGCACGCAGCATTGGAATGGAACAATCAACGTTTGGAAATGCAAGTGGACTGCCCAATCCGAATAACTTGATGACAAGTCGCGAATTGGCGATATTGGCACAACATTTAATTGCAGATTATCCAGATATATACCCAATGTTCGCAACAAAAAGATTCGAATTTAAAGAACACAAGTCTGACTGGTGCCGCGAATGGGGACGGACACATACGGTGAACTATAATAAACTGCTGTTCAATATGCGCGGGGCGGACGGATTAAAAACAGGACACACATCCGAAGGCGGGTACGGAATGGTGGCCAGTGCGCAAGTCGGTGGTCGAAGACTGATTGGGGTGATTAACGGTTTTAATGGCAAAGGTCATGATGCGTTGGCCGGTGAAATGAAAAAGCTGTTGGAACATGAATTTTCAACGACAATGAACAAGGTATTTTATCGCCCGGGTGACGTTGTTACAGAAATCCCAGTATGGTATGGCCGCCAAGAAAAAGTCGCGGCAACAGTTACAAAACCGTTTGCAATAACGGTTGACAAGCAAGATGGACTGGGCGGGGTTCGTGTTTTGGTCAGATATGACGAACCTTTGAATGCGCCAATTAATGCCGGTGATGAAATCGGACAAATTGTTGCAGAACAAAATGGAAACGTCATTGCACGCGCGCCAATCGTGGCAAAAGAACGCGTTGGAAAAAAGCAATTTATCGCCCGGGCAATCGAAAATATCAAGGTAATATTTGGGTTCTGAGGTAAAAAAAATGGCACCAAGAAAAAAACCTTTGTCAGAATACAAATTCCCACACCCGATGGACAACGATTCTTTGGTTGGACATGGGGATACATTGCAAAACTTTATGGACGCATGGGCGCGACGCGATACGCACCCAATTCATCCGGTGTGGATGCTGACCGGGCCAATGGGGATTGGGAAAGCAACACTGGCGTATAAAATTGCAAAAATGGTGTATAGTAATGTTGGTGACTTCTTTATAATCGACCAAGAAAGAAATATCGACAAAGACGGAAAACCAAAACCAGATGGCAAGGTTATTTCTGTTTATACAGTGCGCGCGATGATTGATAAAATGCAAATGTCATCAATGTCGGGTGATTGGCGGGTGATATTAATTGATTCTGTGGACCAACTGAATACAGCGGCGTCAAATGCGATATTAAAATTACTGGAAGAACCGCCGGCAAAACACTGTTTCTTTTGGTGGTGCATCAATTGGCGAACGTTTTGCCAACGGTGCGGTCGCGTGCGCGCGTTGAAAAAATGCGCCCGTTGACGATTTCACAACTGCGTGACCTTTGCGCAAAGTTTATCCCCGAAGATGAAATAAGTACCGAAACGTTAAAGCTGGCCAATGGCAGTTTTGGTAAAATCGCAAACCTTAAAACATCGGGGGGCGATGCAATTTATGCAGAATTAATCAGCGTATTGGAAAATACGCATGCAAATACCGGCGATGTCATGACGTTGGCAAAAAAGATTGCAGCGGCAAGTGAACTGCACCCGATATTATTGGATGCGGTGGCATATTTCGGATTGGCCGAACTTTACCCCCAGGTTACGCATGCAATTGCAGATATAAAGAATATTTATCTTGAACCAGAAATCGGTATATTTAAAATTATTATGGAAATAAAAAAATGTTTATAGATACACACTGTCATTTAACCGACAAATATAATGATGGGGCCGATGGTGTAATTCGGCGCGCAATGGAAAATAATGTCGGGGTTATGATATGCCCAACCGCCGACCCAGATGATATTCCAGATGCGTTGGCATTGGCAGAAAAGTATAACAATATATTCTGTACAATTGGAATCCACCCGGAACACGCCGGCGCAAATGCAGAAGAACACTTGACCGACGCTGTGTTGACGCATCCGCGTGTAATTGGGGTTGGGGAAATTGGGCTTGATTATCATTACAGCCCGGATAATAAAAACGAACAAATTGAACTGTTCGAAAAGCAGTCGGCGTTGGCAAAAAAATATGCCCTTCCCGTCGCAATCCATACACGCGAAGCCGAAGATGATACAGCACAAATTTTAAATGGCGATGTGCGTGGGGTTATGCACTGCTTTACCAGTTCGTGGAATTTGGCCAAAAAGATGCTTGACCGCGGGTTCTTTTTTTCGGCAAGCGGAATTATGACATTTAAAAACGCCGACGAAATTCGTGAAACGTTTGCAAAAATACCAAACGACAGAATTGTTATCGAAACCGATGCACCGTATTGCGCACCGGTGCCATATCGCGGAAAAACATGTGAACCGGCAATGGTGATTGAAACCGCACGTGTGTTGGCAAATATAAAAAATTTGCAAATTGATGTATTGGAATCTATACTGATGGAAAATGTTAAACAATTATATCCGAAAATAAGCTTTTAAAAATGGCAAGACAAATTATAAAATCTGGACAAGTTTCTGAAAACCGCAAAGCGCGGTTTAACTATTCAATCGAAGACACGATTGAAGCCGGCATTTCACTGACAGGGGCGGAAATAAAGTCAATTCGATATGGTTTGGTTACGATTGTTGACGGTTTTGTACAAAGACGCGGCGATAACCTTTGGCTGGCCGGGGTTGAAATTCAAAAACTGCCAACGGCGGCACGAATTGTAAACTTTGACGAACGACGCAGTCGACAATTGTTGTTGCACAGAAATCAAATAAACAGACTGATTGGAAAATTACAAGAAAAAGGCGCGACAATTGTGCCACTGAAGATGTATTTTAATAATCGTGGAAAGCTGAAAGTATTGTTGGGCGTTGGATACGGTAAAAACAAAGTTGACAAGCGTGAAACAATAAAAAGACGCGAATGGGATAAAAACAAAGCACGAATTTTAAAAGGAAATTAAAAAAATCCCCGTTTGGGGATTTTTTTTATTAACGTGTTTTTTCCTTGTTTAAAATGCGCCATTCAGCAGGCAAAGATTCCAATTCAAATATTTGCGTTAACACCTTTATGCTTTCAGGATGACTTGATAAATGTCCTGTAACAATGGCGGTCGCAAATTCTTTGGTTGCGTCTGGATAGCGCCCATCTATTAATTTGTTAAAATAACGGCTGTCTTCGGCAGATATATTTTCAACAATCGACGAAGAAATCCAATCAAGATGCATGCGCAATACCGGTGGCAAAGTAGAAACACCATCCAAAGAGTTTATCATTGCATCATGAACGTCGCGCGCGTATGCAAGATGTTGTTTACGTGTGCGTGCCGCTTTGAACTTGGCAACGACCAAAACCGCCAAGAACGAAACAATTTGCGCCATTGTGTGCGCCGCCGCACGACGACCGTATTTATTAATATCGGTGCCAAAATATGCGTTTTTTGCCGCACTTTCCCAATCGATACGTGTGATATAGGCGTTCTTGACGTCATCGTTACGCGTTGCAACCGCACGACCAACGCCCCACCCCGCAGACCCAAGGACAAAGACAATTATGTTGCCAAGCAGTGCCTTGGTAAACCATTCTTTGGCAAAATCAGCATTTATTAAAAACATTGGATAAAATAAACGACGGTAACTTTCAGCGTCTTCATTGGCCGCATTGCGTTTTTTTCTGTCACTGATATAGACTTCACGTGCGGTTTGGGCGATTTGTTCTTGGGCTTGTCGTTCTTGGGCGATACGAATTTCATATTCAGAAACACCCGGAAATAATTTTTTATCCATATAATATCCTTTGTTTAGCCAAGATTAAGACTAGCACAAAAGTTAAGTAAGTCAATAATTTTATAAATATCTTGATTTTAGGGATATTTGCACTATCATATACAATAAAGAGAATGGCAAACGTTATGTTTGTGATGGATTTATCCCTGTATCTTTATTGAATGTAATAAAATATCATGGGGTGTGGGCGCGCGACCACAGATTCACTGTTGATAAAGCGTGTGTGCTTTATTGGTAATGAATTGTGTGGTTGCGCAAAATGTTAACTTTAAAAAAGGATTATAAATGGTAAAAGTAAAAGAAAAAAAGAGCACGCCAAAAAAAGGCGTAACACCAAAGACGCCAAAATCAATAAAAGGCGAAAATAAACACGAAATTGATGCCAATGATAATAAAATATATTTCATGGCGTTGGGCGGTTTGGAACATATTGGACAAAATATGTATATTTATAAATACCGCGGAAAATATTTGGTTATTGATTGTGGTATGGGATTCTTGGATGAAGAAATCGGTGCCGGTGATGTACAATACTGTGACACAACTTGGTTGGAAAAACGTAAAAAAGACGTTGTCGGATTTGTTATAACACATGGACACGAAGACCATATTGGTGCACTGAAATATATTTGGCCAAAATTCAGAAAGCCGATTTATTGTACGCGATTCCCAGCGGAAATTCTTAGACGTACGTTTACAGGCATCGAAATGGACTTTGACCCAAACAAGGATATTATAGAATTTGACCACAATGGTGCAACAATCAATATTGCGCCGTTCGAAATCGAAACTTTTCACGTTACGCACAGCGTACCCGAAGCGCAAATGTTAATCATCAAAACAGATGCAGGAAAAATTTTGCACACAGGGGACTGGACATTTAATGACGATATTCCAATCGAAGCGCCAACAGACTTTGCACGATTGAAAGAAATTGGTTCCGACCCAAAATTATTGGCATGCATGTGCGATTCAACAAATTCTTCTAAACAAGTCAAGCAGACAACAGAAGTCCAGGTACGTGATGCCTTGACTGAAATAATGAAAAATGCCCCGGGGCGTGTAATCGTTACCGGCTATTCACGCAGCTTGGCACGTATAAAGATGTTTTCCCAGGCCGCACGCGCCGCAGGTCGCGTTGCCGCAATCAAAGAACGCAGTAACCCAAACCCGGTTCCATATGTCGGATTGCCAGAATTCCGCGAAATGGGTATTAAATTTGGTTATCTTGAAAAAGACGATGTGTATCTTCACAGCGAAATTAAAGATTTGCCCGCCGAAAAACAAGCAATCTTTTTAACCGGGTCCCAAGGTGAAAAATTCGCAATGCTAACACGACTTTGTCATGGGAAAGTAAAAGAAATGAAATTAATGCCGACAGATACGGTTATATTCAGCGCAATTATTATCCCAGGACGCGAACAAGATGTGTCATACCTTTATAATAAATTGGCGCGTATGGGTGTTAAAACGCATACTATATTTGATACAGATAATATCCATGCAAGTGGACATGCCGGTCGTCCAGAGTTAGAAAAATTCTATGACTTGGTGCATCCGCAGGTATCGGTTCCAATGCATGGTGACTATATCAACGAAATGCTGAATGGCAAGATGGCAATGGAACGCGGTGGCGCAAAGCATATGATGGTTGTTCATAATGGGGAAATGATTGCATTGGCCGATGGCGAAGCGCCATATGTCGCAGAAACAATCGATACCAGTTATGTCGTTATGGAAGGCGAAACAGAACGAAGCGCAAATGACCAGGTGTATAAAAACCGCAAGAAAATTGCATCAAATGGCGCGGTCTTTGTGACATTGCCGGTTGACAAGCGCGGATTCTTGAAAGGCGCACCAGAAGTTTCAAGTGCAGGTATCTTTGAAACAGACGAAACAGGATTTATGAAACGCCAAATTCAAATTGAAATCACCAAGGCAATCGATGGATTGACCAAAGCAGAACGCAAAGACAGAAACAACCTTGTTCGTGCCGTTCAGATTGCATCAAACAAAGTTGTTCGCGCGGCACTGGGGGCGGACAAAAAACCCCAATACAGTGTGCACTTTATCCAGAAGTAAAAAAATCCCCATTCGGGGATTTTTATATTTTCCAAATTTACCACTTCGTGGAAAGCCAACCGGGACAGTGCGTCCTTGGGATGCGCGCTTGCCACGCCATGGGGTCCAATCTTCCAACTTGGTCGTGCCACGACCGGTCGTCCAACCAAAGCCGTCGGCCGCATCAAAAAACATGATATCAAGAACATATGTGCGTTCCGCGTTATATTTTTGCAATATAACGCCCTTGCCGCGTGTCATTTCTGGGACTTCGGACGTTGGGAAAATCAACAACTTGTCATTCGAACCCGACATCGCAATCGTATCACCACGCACAGGCACGCACATGTGCGCCGGATTCTTGGCATCAATGTTCATAACCTGTTTTCCGTTCTTGGTTTGGGCAAGACAATTTTCACCCAAGACAATAAAGCCATTACCATGACGCGATACCAATAAATACTTTGCATTTACATCCAAAACAAAAATATGCACGATTTCTTCGTCGGCACCAATGTCAGCCATCATGCGTACAGATTCACCAAACCCACGCGCAGATGGTAATTCGTTCGCAGACAACGTGAACATTTTCCCGCCAGATGTGAATACATTAATTTTATCCACAGACATGGCATGGAACGCGCTTTGTAATTCGTCACCTTCTTTGAATTTTAAGTCCAATGAATTCAAGTCAAGATGACCCTTGGCGGCACGAACCCATCCCATCTTGGACAAGATTATTGTCAAAGGTTCTTTTTCAATAAATTCGTCGGCGTTTACAATGATTTCTTCGGTTTGTTCCGCCCATGTTGTACGACGACGACCCAATTTTGTTTTTTTATCGTATGTTTTCTTGATATCGTTAAACCAGGCCTTTAATTGATCGTTTTTGGCGTCGTCACTGGCCAATAATGCTTGTAATTGTTCTTGTTCCGCACGAAGGGCCGCGTCTTCACGCTTGATTTCCATTTCTTCCAGTTTGCGCAACGAACGAAGACGGGTGTTTAAAATCGCTTCGACTTGGATTTCGGTCAGATTAAATTCCGCAATCAATACAGATTTCGCATCATCTTCATTGCGGATGATTTCAATAACCCGATCAAGATTTAAATACACAACCAATAAACCACCAAGAATTTCAAGACGGCGGGCAATGTTCGCCAAACGCCACTTTGTGCGACGTTCAAGCACGTTCTTTTGATGTGCAATAAATTCGCGAAGAACATCGCCAATCGGCATAACACGCGGCGCACCATTGGAATCAATAACATTAAAGTTCATGTTAAAGCGGTATTCCAAATCCGTCATTGCAAATAAATGCGCCATCATCTTGTCGGCCGGAATATTGCGCGTCTTGGGCGTAATAACAATGCGGACGTCTGTCGTCGATTCATCAATAATGTCGTCAACCAATGGTAATTTCTTGGCGTCAATTAATGTCGCGATTTGTTCAACCAATTTTGACTTTACAATGCCGTATGGGATTTCCGAAATAACAACCTGCCATGTGCCACGTTCAAGTTCTTCGATTTCCCAACGTGCACGTATGCGAAACGCGCCACGTCCACAATCATAATTCTTGACAATCGTATCAAAACCATCAATCAATATCCCGCCCGTCGGAAAGTCAGGTCCAATCATCTTTTTCATGATTTGGGCGGTTGTTGCGTCCGGCTTGTCCACAACAAGGTTCAAGGCATCACACACTTCGGCAACATTGTGCGTCGGAATGTTTGTCGCCATACCAACCGCAATACCCATGCCACCATTTGCCAATAAATTCGGAAACGCGCCCGGCATAACAACCGGTTCAACCGTTGTGCCATCAAAATTCGGCATCATGTCAACACTGTCTTCATCAAGACCTTCCATAATCAACATGGCCGCGTCCGTCATTTTCGATTCAGTGTATCGATATGCCGCCTGGGGGTCGCCGTCAATGTTACCAAAGTTTCCTTGGCCATCAATCAAGGGATAGCGAACAGAAAAATCTTGGGCAAGACGCACCATCGCATCGTATACAGAACTGTCCCCATGTGGGTGATAGTGACCCAATACGTCACCAACAACCGTCGCGCATTTTCGAAATGCCGCACTTGGCGTCAATTTTTGACGCAACATGGAATACAGTATGCGACGATGTACCGGCTTTAACCCATCGCGAACATCAGGCAGCGCGCGCGATACAATCGTGCTGACCGCGTATGACAGATAGCGTTCAGATAACGCATCTGATAATTGTTGTGAATCAATGTTTTCAATAATTTCTTTTCCCATAGCACAAGAAATTTAAAACATTTCAAAAAAAATAACAACACAAAAATTCCCGCCATCGCGGGATTTTTATTAACGTGTATGTTGTGGTAATCTTGCAATAATGGTATCTGGCTTGATTTGGGTTTCAACACCCGGAACCCAGCCTTCGATTTGGCGTATTGCGTGGCTGACCGCGACCAATTGTTCGTCGGTTAAATCACAAAGACGTGTGTTCAATGATATTCCCGTCAAATGACTAAGTTGACCCTGGTATGCTGCGGTATTGTTTTCAAATGTTGGGGCATAAATGCTTATCGCGGATGCAATGGTCTTGTTGCGATAACGTTCAGAACGCAACAATGCACAAATCGCGTTCATGCCGGTCTGTTCATCGGGAAATACCGCAAAGCCACCGGCGTTACCAATTGCGCCTTGGGAACGCGCAAAGTCGCCACCACGAATACAGCCGGGATTATTATTGCGCCATGCACGTGTACCGCCACTTCGTTCAATTTCGGCGCCACCGCGCGATGTATAAACAACACTGTAACTTTTAGGGCGTGCCTTGTTATATTGCCCCATTTCGTAAATATATTTTTCGTGGGCGATATTTTGACGCGTTACAAATACTTCAAATTTTATCTTTTCGTATTCGCCGTTATTTGTACACGAAATCCCCCCGTTTGATGGCGCAGTTAATGCAAAAAACGATGCGCCCGTTAATAATGGATACATTAAAAATCTTTTTTTCATTCAAGATACCCCCTTTGCAATCAATTGGCGACGCAAAACACATGTGTGCAATACGCAGCCCACCTTTGTTTATTCATTTGTTTTTTGATTGGTTCATCGCGATAAAAAGAAAAATTCGCAATGTACATTCAGACATTTTGTGTTTGGTAAAATGCCCCGACTTGTCATATATACTTTTTGACAGCCCGCCCCGTTTCCAGGGAACCAAAGATTTGTATATACAATATAGCGCACAATTGGGATTTTGTCAAGGGGATTGAACAAGAAAAAAGCAAAAAAAATCCCCCGAATACTTCGGGGGGGGATGTGTATCAGTTCAAAATTAAACCATTATAGCAATCGTCTGTAAAAGACCACGTGCCGGTGGTGTCGGAAAATTCTTCGTCCGCCGGAATGTAACAATTTGACGCCATAGTCGAACCTGCCGCCGACGTGCCGTAATATGCATTACTGCTGTCCCCGTCGCCGGTAAATTCGTCACAGCGTGAACAACCAGAACAATTTACAAACGAAAACTCACCAGTTGATATATTGGTAATCTGTTTTATACAAGAAACAGGATATGCCGCAAGCGGGTTTGTCTTGTAATAGCCCACGTCACATCGAAAATAATACCCATATTGACATTTTTTTGTACTGGTATTACATGTGCCTTTGCCGTATTGGTATTGATATCCATCAGATGCGATACGCCAGCCAGCTTCTGTTGGTGATATTGATGTGCAATTGCTGTCGCTGGTACAACTTGTGCCTGTGTCAGGCCTTGTACATACTTTATATGAAACGTTATTACAGCCGGCCATGGTTGTCGATACTGTGCCCAACGTATAGCCAGAGCTACAGGTTGCGCATTGCCTTATTTGAAAAGTATAGTCCCCGCCCGAATAACATACGTTTGTTGTTGTTGCACAGTTCATAGCATAATTATAAACCTGTACCGAACCTGCGCAAACACTTGATACAAAGGTGCAAGCCGTTGCCCCAGATGCGTTATTTGTTGAAAATGTGAATATTGCGCACAATACGATGAACAACTTTGACAACGTCAAAGAACCAAAAATACGTGATTTTTGCATGGTGTTTTGCCCCCTGATTTTATGCCGAATCTAAACCACCGTTTGCATTCGGCACGAATGTTTCTTTCCTGTGTCTTGTATTCTAAAGCATTCCGCAATTTTACGCAAGTGCAAAAATTCGTATTTTTTCATATTTTTTAGCGCTAAAAAAATTATGTAAAAACAAGACGGTATAAATTTGGTGTTTTTTGGACGTTTTAAAAATTTGATTTTGTTGCACTGGATTGCTGAAAAAAGTCCATCTCTATCCCTTGTCATCCTGGGGCCCGACCCCAGGATCCAGGTAAATGAAATCCAAATAAAAAGCCCCAAGAATACCCCCTTAGGCACATTGTCACCCCTGCACAGGCCGGAGTGGGGCTTTAAAACCACCCGCATCACGGGCCAAAATAAAGCAATGCGATAATATAATTTTCAAGACC
>JAGBGA010000004.1 GCA_017936185.1 Alphaproteobacteria bacterium
GAAATTCAGCGCCAGGTGTAATTTCAAAAACATCGTTTCCGTTAGTGGCCTGTAAATCTTTTAATTCTTGGCGACGGTCTTGCATTTCTTGTTGCCATTTTGGAACCTGGGGTTGGAATGTTGGTGTCGCGGTGTCGTCATATGTATTTGTGTTCGGATTTGATACGGTTGCCGTCGGAAATGCCGCCCCGGGTGTTGGTTGGGCAATTGTGTTGTCGCGTTTGTATTCTTCAAATACAGTGTCAATATATCCCGAACAAGATGTTGCATAGTTCCCACCCGGCATGCGCGACAGTTGTAACATTATTGTTGGACGAATGTCGGATAACTGGGTCGAAATGCAGTTGTCAAGTGCCGCACAGTGTGCGGTGATTAAGCTGAATACCACGATTTGACATTGTGATGTTTCAACCGCCGGGCCGGTGGCATATACCACTTGGGGCATGCGTTGGTTATATCCCGCGTCGGGTGACCAAAATGGATTCGATGAATATGTTTGAACGGTTTGTATTGTGCCGTACTTTGAAAAAGGTGTGGTTGTCTGGGCATCAGAGACGCCGGGTAAAATTAACCCGACAAATAAATACAGTAATGTTTTTATTCTTAATCTCATACCTTTCAGACGCCCTTGTTATGGTATTATATCAAAAAAGTGATTGCAATTAAAGATAAAAATCCACCAAGCAGAAAAAATGGTGCAAATGGTATAAAGCGTGTCTTGTGATGCGTGGCCCAAATGCCACCAGATATGCACGCAATGACAAGTGCAATTGCCAATCCCGTCGTGCCCAACCATAATCCGCCAACGCCGATTAATTTTATGTCGCCCATGCCAATTGGAATGTCGGGTTTTTGTTGCTTGTTGTGCGTGATGCGGTCGAATAAAATCCCGATTAAGCATGCCATAATGTATCCAAAAGTTGCCCCGATTATGCCGTCTTGAATATGGATTGGGTACGAAAAAAATGTCGTCATGATTAATCCAGTCAGCATCAGTGGAAACTAGTATGCATCAGGTATAATTCTTTGACGGAAATCATAGATTGATATCTGTATCGCGCATAATAACGCGAACGCCAATAATAAAATGAAAAATATGTAAGAAATCATGTTTTTACCCCTTGCCTTTCGAATCGAAAATGTGTACACTTATTATAGTATATAACAGGGGTTTTGTAAAATGAGCAAGGGCTGGGATAGTATTGCATTAAAAAAATTAAAGGCTTTGACCGGTAAAGGGTTGTCTACGTCCGAAATTGGCAAGCGTCTTGGGATGTCCAAGAATGCGATTGTTGGAAAGTTGAACCGGTTGGGATGGAACGCCAAGGCAAACGCGGCGCCGGCGGATGTGTCGGATAAAAAGACAAAAAAGATGGCGGAAAAGCCAGAAAAAGTTCAGAAAAGTGCAAAAAAGACCGTAACTGAAAAAGCAGTTGCCGGTAAAAAGACAACAAAGGCAACCACAAAAGCAACGACAAGCAAGGTTGCAGATAAGAAAAAAACGGTTGTTGAAAAAAAAGCAGATAAAGAGTCTGGGAAAAAGTCTGGGCCAAAGGTGGCGGTAAAAGCATCGACGAAGGCAGATGCGAAAAACCTGGCGGTGCATCAGCGGATTATTCAACATTCGTTGGAAATGGCGAACTTGAAACCGAATCAGTGCCGGTGGCCAATTGGTGACCCGGATTCCGAAGGGTTCCATTTTTGTGGTGAAACGGTCTTTGTTGGAAAACCGTATTGCTATGAACACTGTAAGCAGGCGTATCAGTTTACACCACCAAAGAAAAATAAATAAGGGTGCATATAAATGCCAAGCGCGAGAGAGAATGTTAACCAATTTTTGAGTTTTGCCGATATAAAAGTGCAAGATGCCATTTTGCGCGCCTTTTATGATAAAAATGACGCGTTGGTTTTTGTGCTTGATTTTTATACCAGTCCGATTAAACCAAACGTCTTGTTGGTAATGAATCCTGTGGATGGGCGCAAGTGGGATGATGTGTTGGTAAATGACTTTGATGTCGATTTGGAAACAATCCGTCCAAAAAAGGATAACAAGTATCAAAAACTTGATATTGAATATTCGGGTGTTGGTGTTTATGACGCTTTGTTCAATGCATTGGAAAGCGGTGTTGGTGTTGATGGTGCGCTGAAACATCTTGAAACATTTCGGCGCGGTGTCGCAATGCGGGTGGCGAATGAACGCTTGGCAGATGCAGATGCCGCCGCAGAACGGGCACGCGAAACAATTGAAAAAGCAAGTCAGACAATTGATGAACTTTACGAAAAACAAAAAACACTACGTGCAAAGTTGGTGACCCAGCGTCGCCAAGTTGGAAAAGAACCAACAAAACAATCGGCGGCAAAAATATTGCGCACAGAATCACAAATTGATGCAACAAGCGAAAAAATTGAACGCACAAGAAAACGTATTGACAGTGCACAACGCAGATTGACCATTGCAGAAGATGATGCAGATGTGGCACGTGGGGTTCTTGAATTGTTGCGCAATTCAGATGATGGTGGGATGGATGTTGTGTCAAATGAAATTGCGTTAAATAAAAGCAAAATTGACTTTGCACCGGTGTTTGACGATGAAGCAGTGGATTTGGATGATGCCGATGAATCAAATCTGCCGGCGGCGCCCGCACAGACAGATGTGGCAGTGGTCGAAACGCCATCTGTTCCAATGATTGATACCCCAAAATTTACAGAAATTACAACTTTTAAAGATAACACACAAAAACCAAAGGCGAATAATATGGCCGACGAAGATGTAAAACCTTTGTTTGACAAAGATCCTGATATTATTGATGAAGAAAACGCATTTAAACCAATTGATTTTAATGCGCCAACAAATGTTCC
>JAGBGA010000122.1 GCA_017936185.1 Alphaproteobacteria bacterium
ATTGCCATAATAATACTGGTTATAACCGCGCTGCTGCCGACATAGAAAGACAACTGGCGCAACACTGCCAATTCCAAAGACAAACTGACATAACCGTTCAAGAAAATAAGAAATATTAACGCCGAACGTGACAAATTACGCATTTTCCCCATCCTTTTATTTCGTTATCGGTCATGCTAGTAAAAAAAGAAAAAGCATTCAACCCGAAAAAACTTAATGTGCGTTCATTAATCGGATGTCGTCAAATTCGGAATATTTATTAAACATTGCGCGTGCAAATGGACAAAGTGTAATCACGTGTTTATGTTGGCTTCGTGCCATATTCGCGACATTCCGCACCAGGGTCAGTCCAATATTTTGATGTCTGAAATTTGGCGCAACACCGGTATAGTCGATAATAATCTTGTCAAGTCCGACGCGCACAAATGTTATTTCGCCGACTTTTACACCATGAAACAGTGCGTCAAATCCATCGCCATTTTGTGAAACAAAGTATTGAATGTCGTCTGTCATGATTTTTAATATACCATTCTTGAAAAACAATTTGTATATGACAGTATTCAAGCACTTGCGCACGACAAAACAAAATGATATAATGAATCCAAAGGAAATATGGGAAAGGCATGAAAAAAATAAGTATTTCGGCCGTTTTAACCGGTGCTTTATTGGTGGTTCCGCACGTTTCAGATGCGGCGTATCCGTCATATCCAACATATCAAACGTCGATGAATAATGGGCAAATGATGTACCTGCCATCTGCGAACAGTCGCATTGTATCGTCAACCATTCCGGGCTATGGTTCGGTTGCCGCGGCCCAGCCGACGCGTGTAACTGGTGCGTTGCCGCGTGTTGGTTCGTCGCAAACGACGGCGGGCCGTTCTTATTACCAGCCGGCCGATTACGATCGCCTGGCGGACAGTGGGCTTTACGTTGGTCTGTCTGTTGCGTATACTGCATCTGTTATGGGTGCTTTGTCTGCCGACTATATTGGTGAAACAGACGCATACACTGTACCTGGGGCGTTCAAGGATGCCGACTTTGATTCCGATACTGTAATTCCGCTTCAAATATCTGTTGGTGCGGCGATAAACAATGATATTCGTGTTGATTTTTCTTATTTGCGTTATTCTGGGTTGGGGTATCCGAATACGGTTCAAACGTCTGACGGTTCTGGCGGCTATGTCGAAGCCCAGGTTGACGGTGGCGCCATTACTGCGAATACAACAATGTTGAATATCTATTATAACATCGATTCATTTACCGGATATCTTGCCGGCGGTTCGTTGCGTCCATATGTTGGCGCGGGTGTTGGTATATCGTTGAATACGATTGCGGACTATGTTGTATACGACAACACATTTTATTCTGTCTTGGAACCTGCGTATGCCTATGCGGGTCAGTTAACTGGTGTATCTGACATTACGGCATATCACAATGGCGGCACGACGGAACAATTGGCATTTATGCTTGAAGGTGGTTTGACCACTGAAATGGAAGGTGGCATAAAGCTTGACTTCTTTGTTCGCTATGCCAATTTGGGCAAAGTCAAAACATCAGGCAGTATTGTTTTATCACAAATCGAATGGTTGGGTGACGGTGCCGGCGGCGAATACGAAGCACCATATGACAGTGTCTTTCACTATACCAATTGGTACGAAAGCGGTCGCCTTGGCCTTGTTGACGTTGGTGTACGTCTAAGACTACAGTTCTGATAATTTTTATGTTTGTGGGGGATACAAGGGGATGAAGCAAAATAAGACATTATTTTATTATTCGATATTGGCGGGTCTTGTGTTTGCGCCAATTGAATCTGGTGCGGCGATACGTGTTGGCAATCTGTCACGAAGCAACGCGGCCGCCCGGCAACAGGTCGAAGATTTGCGATATAAATCCACCCCTGAATACCAAGCGGAACAAGCGGCCCTTGCCGCGCAACAGGCGGCGTCCGCGGTTCCCACTGAATTACCGGTTCGTGTTGCAAACAAAGACGTCGCAGAAAAAGTATTAAGTGGCGACACATCCGCCGGTGTTGATATGGCGTATTTGGAAAAGTGTTCAATGATATACCCCGACGGCCAATTTGAATGGGCGCGCCCAACGGTTGGCGCCCACGCGAACATGTCGCCCCGGTGTACATCGGTTGTTGAAATGCGCACGATGAATGAACGTGGTGACACACTTGTTTTGGCGCGTGTGAATGTTGCGGCGGGTGATTCTGTGCGTTGTAATATATCTGAATGGCCGGAAAACGAATGGCCGGGCGGTTCATGGTTACAAGACGCCGACGGCTTTGAATTTCCATCTGATCGCGAACCGACAATCCAAGATGTTGTTGAAATAATGGACCAAGAACAAAAACAAAACGCCGGCATTAAAATTGCGGCGGCGGCGGTAATTGGTGGCCTTGGTGGGAATGTTGTTGGCAAATCCGCCCCGGGCAGTGACGCCATCATTGGCACAAACAAAGACAAGATTCAAAGCACATTAATTGGTGTGGTCGGTGGTGCGGCGATTGGTGCCGGTAATGCCTTTGGTGGTAAAGTCGCCGGTGACATGATATTATCAACGGGGGTAAATGCGGCGGCGGGTGCGGTCATGGGAAATATAACGGCATCGGGCGACGAAGTACTTCGCTTTGAACGATGCAAGGTTAACAATGTTGAATATTCGTGCCTTTGGGGTACGGTTGAAGAACGTGACGCCTTGGGCAATGGCGAAGACGCATTTGTAAATCTTGAAAATCTTCGCGATTTCCGGGTTTGTAAACAAGAAGTAAATGCAAGCGGCGAAAATGAATATAAATGCGAAACCGCCGATTTGTCTGGTGGAATGGTCGATGGGTATTCTGGCCGTAATCGGGCATCTGATGGCAAGCCTTTTACACTTGAAGACGTCAAAGCGGAAAATTTTGTGTCTGTCCCCACTGGTGATCAATTTTGTATGCAAGATGGGAAATTTAAACAAATTAAATGGGTCGACTGTACAAATGAAGGTGATTCAAAATATGCCAAAATAACCGGTGCACAAAAGGTCAGTCGCCGTCATCCTGCGATGCTGGTTGATATCCAAGATTCCGCATTCGGATACAAAAGAAGTGATTGGAATAACCTAAAAACGGATTACAAAGGTCCCGGCATAATTGGTCGTGGTGCAAACGGCGTTGCCACATCATTAAACATTGAGGGGTGTAAGGACGAAACAGCAAAATCTGGCGGCAACGAACAAAAAGAAACTAGTCCAGACAAGCCAAGCCGGGATTGTCTTGAATACTTTGAACCAATTGGATTGTCGGCGGAATCTGGCGGTTTGATTGATATGGATAACAAGGCCCGCATGAAAGGCACGTTAACTGGCGCCGGTGTTGGCGGTGCATTGGGGGCGTTTACCGCATACCAAGGTGCCCAAAGCGACATTCAAGAACGTTGGACAACCGAAGTTCGTGCATACAAAGATTCACTTCAAAAAGTTTATTGCATGACTGGTGGACGCTTCTTGTCGCATTATAACGACGATGTTATAATCCCGGCAATTCCCGAATAATCCCCACCAAGGAAAACACCCTTGCTTCACACCTGTCATTCTGGGGCTTGGGCCTTGAATGACATCGTTGTTTGTTTTCCTATTCTTACCCCACCTTCTTTTTTTGTGGCGGGGGGCAGGGCGCAAAAAATCCCCAGTTGCCCGGGGATTCTGTCCAATATATGTTAGTTTTATTTGTTTTTTGTTCTTGTTTTAGAACTGAACATTCAAGCGTACGCCCAATTCGGCCTTAACATCTGTGCCGTTTTGTGAATTTGCGTGCGATTCATCGAATGTGTATTCGCCGTACACTGCAACCTGCATTGTGTCGGTCATTTGATATGCTGCGGTCAAGTTGATGACATATTCATCAAAACCGTCTTCCATATCTTCAACTTCAGCCAACAAGCCATTTAAAACCTGTTCCTGTACAGCCGCGCCAACCATTGGTGCCGCCGCCGCTGGCAAACCTTGGGCAAGAGCCAAACCTGTTGCAACCTGCGTTGAAACCGGACTTAGTTCAGATGCCAAACCTTCTACACCATTGTCTGAATGGTGTTTGAATGTAAATCCACCACCAAATGACCAACGGTCATCCAATTGATAGAACATTTTTAAACCGGCATTAACTTCGGTTGCAGATTTCAAGTCAACTGAAATTTCATCTGGGAAACCCAATGCTGTGATTGGCAGACCACCAACCTGGGCAACATTGAATTGTGTTACATCAATACTGTTGTTATCGTTGCCGAATGTACGAAGTACTTCTACGAACCCAGCAGTGCTGAATTTCGACCATTGTTTACCAACCTGTGTTCCAACATGGAAACCCCAACGGCCGTTTGAATAGTTATCATATTTAAAGCCATTCACCGCGTATGAACCGGACATTTCACTGATTCCGCCCAATTGTGCGTCGGCATACAAATCCCATGCCCAACCATCGTCTGTGTCGATTGCGCGGTATTTTAACCCTGCGCGCCCAAGGTGCATACCCTTGCGGTCGATATCGCCGTCATGGGTGTACCCGAATTTACCGTACAGTTCAAGGTTATCCAAGATACCGTATCCCAATTCTTCGTG
>JAGBGA010000013.1 GCA_017936185.1 Alphaproteobacteria bacterium
ACACAGATAAGTGCGATTAAAAAAGTTGCGGCGGTTGCCGAAAAATGTACGGGGGTATTGAAATGAAGAAGTTATTAATTGCATTTTTAATGATGATAATACCGCTGTGCACGAATGCGGCGACCACAACCAGTGAAAAAAAGATAAAAATAAACTATCAAGCAATGGCAATTGCGATTGATAAGTTTATGGGTTCGCTTGAACCTGATATAAAATTGAAAGCGTTGCAAAAATATAATGAAGTTTATGATATCGCCGGTATTTCAAATAAAGGATTAGATCAAGTGTGTGCGGCCGGATCTATTGACAAAAGCAAATGCACCGAATTTAAAAAGTTTTTAGTCGAATCAATGAAATTTGCAGACGCGTTTGGCGACAAAAGCAAATTTAACAAAGGATGGTCGGGATTTCAATTTTCGGCAACAAAATATTCTTTCCCAACAGATATGGCAACGGGTATTTTAAGATTTAAATTCCATGGTGATACCAAACGAAAAAAGGTAGACAATGAATCCTGGGGGGCAAAAGAAATTGGCGAACAGGGCACAATAAAGTTGATTTGTAACGGCACGCCATACAACAACAATAAAATACTTTGCAACGCACCACTTCATAACCTTCATTTAACCGCACACTATAAAAGCGCGACACATGGCACCGGGGCTTCAAATAAAGCGTCATTGTCAAACATAGCTGCAAATTCGTTGGGAATAAAAGTTGGGACAAGCGATGTGGAACTTAATATAGAAGCACTGGATTTAATTTGCGCCGTCGTTGGTGGCGAATTTAAAAAACCATCAACCGGTTCGTGGAATCTTAATCCATTTGACGATGCATACTATCAAACATGCCAAAAAATTGACCCAAATTCATGTACAGGATTGAACACGATGATGAAACTGTATTTCAGTAATTTGACCGCGTCAAGAAAAACAATCAGCAATCAAACATATTGCAAATTTAACTATGATAACGCCATCAGCACAAAACAAGTAAAAAGTTGCTTTGGTTTGAATTCGTATGTGTTTGCAGACGCAACAATTCAAGCCAGTGGTCAAATATATGATTTTATCAGACAATATGCAAATCAGACGTTAAATGGTGACTTGGGAATGTTTGACTGCAAGGCTTCGACCCAACGTGTTGGCGATGGAAGAGATGTAGATGGAACGATTTTGTGCAACCTTAGCAAAGCGTCAGATATGAATAATGTTTGTTCTATGAATTTTGTATTCGCAAGCACCAAAGAAAACTCGCGACAATGGCGTAATGCAGGGCTGCAAACCTTGTCATGTAATGTAATTGGGGGCAGAACAACCACAAATGGATGCATCGGGGTCCAACAGGACAAATGCAATAAAATTAAAGCTATTAGCGCAGAAGAATGTCCACTTTGCAAATCTGTTGTGTGGGACCAACAAAACAAATTGTGCATATTGCCAGACCAAGCAATTGCAAGCGCCCAAGAACGAGATATCAAGAACATGGAAGAAAAAGTTGAAGCGACAATAAATATTGCTATGGCCGTTGCAACGGCGGTTACAACGCCAAACCCACTGACCATTTCGGGGGCGGTTTTGGTTGTGGCCGGCGAGGCAAAAGCAATGGACGCAAGAAATAAAATGGCAGAATTCTTTGATAAGTATGAAAGAGACGTAACAAACTGTATACAAAATGGCAACATACCACAATGTGCGAAAGAATTGCTTGGCGCGGGTAAATTAAATGAAGCACTTAGTTACAGCGGCGAATATACAGGTAATGAAATACGTTCACTGAATAACCAGGTTGCGTCATTAATAGAAGCCATTCCAGACAATGACGAATTTTGGGGATGGTATTTGAACGATTCGGGTTTGATTGAATGTGACAGTACCGGCAAATGCGCATTAAAACCAAATGCAGGGGAACTGTACAAGAAAATGAAAACAGGTGAAGCCATGGCGTTCGGCGGCGCAATAATGCAATTGTTCGGTGTGCTTTTGCACAGTCAGTTAACAAAAATCGCAAATGCATTAGAAAAGAAAATTACTGCGTTCAAAAATGTGAATGGTCCCACAGCCCCCATTGCATCAAACGATGCAGTAAACAGCCTTGATGACGTGGCAGAATTGCTTGTTGTCGACCATAAAACAGCGGGGCTTCGTTTGCGCAATGTTTCGGAATCAAAACTGGCAAGTAAAGCATTTATGCAAAATATGATTAATAATAATGCACCTTTGCGCGCAACAGCACAAACTTATATTGGTGCAGAAAAATCGAAAATACCAAGTATGACCAAACAAATTATCGATACTTATAATTTACGCGTGGGAAGCAAAATATGGGTCGAAATAGAAAACGGTATTATACATCTGAGCAAGCCGGCGGTATTGGCCGCAAATACCGTTCAAGCACTTAATGGCTTTGCGATATTCACAGTAGTAAATGAAGGCGCAGAATATTTCTTGGACGAAACGCCGGCAGAAATCGTATTTGAAAACCCAACGATCCAAGCCCCAGTGGCGCCAGTACCGGCACCAGAGCCGGAACCAGAACCAGCACCGGTAGTACCAGAACCAACACCGGTGGTGCCAGTGCCAACACCGGAACCATTGCCAGTGCCAACACCGGTGGTGCCAGAACCGGCGCCGGCACCATCGCCGGACCCGGTGGTCATAAACCCGGTGGTTGTAACGCCGGTCGTAACGACGCCAGTGGTCACGACACCAGAACCAGAAAAAGACGTTACACCGTTTGTGCCAGAAAAGAAAGACCATACAAAAACGGCGCTTATCGCAGGGGCCGCAGTCCTTGGGGCCGTTGGTACAGGTGTCTTGGTTGGAACACTGGTCAGTGGAAATGATAAAAAAGATGACGCAAATGCGCGCGCAAATGTAACGTCTGATTTGGACAATAAACTGAATGTGTTACTGATGAACGCAGGCGCCGTCGGATTTATTGGTGCAAATAATGACGAAGTTCGTATTGTGCCACTGCCAACAACGGTGAATTCAAATGCACCAATCGTCGGAATTTCTGGGAAACCAGTGGTCGTCGTTGAATACCGTAACCATAAATTCCCATTCTATGTCAATGCGTCAACAATGTCTTGGGCGCCACTGTTGGGAATTGGGGAAAATGGTGGGTGGTTCAATGTTTATCCACCAAAACAAGGCGGTGGTTCGGGCATTGACTTTATCGACGATATTACACAGTGGTTGAACCAAAAACTGAACCCGACCGATGTTATGCAATTCGCAGGTCAAAATCAAAGCGGTGTTCAGTACCCTGCCCCAAGTACAAGTGCATATAAAATTATTAATGCAGAATTCCCAAATGGGGTAATACAAACAAATAATGGGACACTGACCCCCGCACAAAACGCAATATATAACAGTAATTACAGTATAATAAAAAGTATGTTCAAATTCGCCCAAAAATGGGCGATTTTTTTTGGAACAAATGGTGGTTATACGTTACCCTCGATAGGGTAAAGATATTCGTCATATTCAGATATGTTTGACAGCAGTTTTTTATTGTACTTTGTTACGTATATGTCCGGCGCAGCATCCAATGATTGATATTCTGGGACATCGGGTAATGAAAAGCAGGTCGTGGTGTATTCGGGGTTAATATTATCTGTGTCCGATACAACCATGTGAACGCCGGTGCCGTCTTGGCCAATATTGTGCACCAATGAATATCGTGGGTATATGTTTAACTTGTTATACTTGATTGATGCAAGGTTCAGATACACACCCCAAGTCTTGCGTTCGCCACGCAGGTTTGCGTCAATTTGCCATGATATATTAATGCTGTTGTTATTATTTAACTTGCGCCGAAGCGCCATGCCGTCGGCATTTATGTCCCGAAATGCACCCGATACGTCGCGTTCAAATAAATCAAAACGGTCGCGCCATGTGGCCCAACCCCAACAGTTCGGCTGGGACCGCGTTACAACGTCATGTGTGGCATGCGGGTTGCCAACGGTTGCTTGAATCGTAAAGATGTCGGTGTTTGATTTGTACTTGTCCAAACACTGGTTCATAAATGATAAAAAGTTCGGTGCAACAGTTATATCGTCTTCAAGAACAATACACCGGTCGTATGATTCCATTATGCGACCAATGCCATCAATAAGATTTATATTCAGACCATAATTTGTCTTGCGTTCGTGTATGGTCACAGAACGAAAGCCGGAAACCGTACGAAGATAATTGCGAAGCCGACATATCTTGGCGCCGTCGTCAATAAAGCGCGCGCCATCAGAAAATATGTAAAGGTCCGTTTCGCAAGATTCCGGATTCTTTAACAGTGTTTCAATCACACGTGACGGATGGTCAATGCGATTATACACAAATAACGCAACCGGTGCCAATGAACGCGCCAAGGGTCGACATGTGTCTTGAAATTCAATATAGCCAGACAAGGCAGACTTTACCGCAGATTCAGAAAAATATGTATTGATAAAGTGTTCAGACCGGCCGGATATGTGATTCAGCGTGTCTGGGTCGTTATACAACGAAATAACACGATGCGCAAATGCGTCGGGCGTGTTTTCAACAAAAATTATTTTGTCGGTGTTATTAATACCTTCGATTCCAATGTCGGTTGTAACAACAGGTACTTTGTGAAAGACAGATTCAATTATTTTGCCTTTGACGCCCGCACCGGTGCGAAGGGGCGTTACAACAAGGCGAACCCGAGAATACAAATCATGCAATTGTTGTTCCGAGACAAAGCCGGTAACAATTATATCATCACCCCCAAGGTCAAGCACAGATTGCGACGGATTCGACCCAACAAGATACAATTTTATGTTGGGAATGTGTTGCTTGATTTGTGGGAAAACTTTGTGCACAAACCAAAGCGCCGCGTCAATGTTGGGGGTGTGTTGAAAGCCCGCGACAAACATTATATCTTGGCGTAAGGATGCATCGTATTTGTATTGCGACATGTCACGCGAATCAAGAATATACAATGGTATTTGTGTGGCGTTTATGTATTCGTCTTGTTGGCGAATTTCTTGGACTTCGTCAAAAGAAAAACTGCATACCAAATCCATCTTGTTAAACAAGGCGTATTCTGATTGCTTTTCAGTGGGCAATAATTGCTGCGCCAATGTTTCGTCCGTCAACATTCGATTGCGATATTGACGAAGATAATGCAAATCATGACATTGGTATATTATCTTGGCATTTGTAAAGCGACGCAACAAGTCAATGTAATGTATCGCAATATTCGGACGATTAAGGTATATATAATCAAACTTTGACCCATGTGATTTTATAAAAGATTCAAAATTTTCATGAATGACTTCAACCCCAGAATCAAGATGATGCGACAAATAATCGTCTTCGATATACCAATCGTGTGGGAACAATTTTACATTCATGCCCATCTTTTGAAAAAATTTCATGTATTGCCATGTTGTTTTGGAACCTGTGTCTTTGTCAAAGGATAAAATCTTCCAATCAATTACAAGTATGTTTTTGCGGGCAACTGCGTGGTCGCGGGCAAGAAAATTATCGGATGTTGGGCGACTGTGATATTTTAATAATTGCGGGCGCCATTTGTTATAAAACTTTTTACGATTTATCGATTGGAATTTCTTTTGACCGGTGGTTATATCTGTGCCATTTGATTTGCCTTCGAAATGAACAACAACCGATTTTGGAACATAAATAACATCCATGCCCAATTCATAACGTATACGAAATGCAAGGTCGGTGTCTTCATAATACGCGGGGGCAAATGCGTCATCAAAGCCGCCAAGGCGTAACCAGGTTTCACGACGAAGCATTATCGCCGCACCAGATATATAATCAACAGACTTGATGTAATTAAAGCAAAGGTCATCCGGATTTTCGTTGCGACCGTAATTACAACCAGATGCGTCGGAATATATTATGCCGCCGGCTTCTTGTAATGTGCCGTCGGGATATATCAACTTTGACCCAACAAGACCGATTTTTGAATCAGATTCAATTACTTGGATTAAATGATGCAGCCAATCTGATTGAACCTGGGTGTCGTTATTTAAAAATACAAGGTATTTGCCACGTGCGTGCTTTGCCGCATTGTTACAGTTGCGCAAAAAACGTAAATTTTCAGAATTTCGAACAACTTTTATATTTGTGGCGTGCGACGATATGTTTATCGTTTCATCGGTGGAATTATCGTCGGCAATTATTACTTCATAAGATATGTCGGTGGTGTTATTCAATATGGACTGAAGACACAATTTCGTGTACGCAAATTGGTTGTAAACGGGTATAATAATGCTGACGTCGACAGAATTAAAGTGTGGAAATTTTATTACGGCGTCGGTCTTTTTTATTAAGTTAAATGTTGTGAAAATCGGGTCAAGAACATCAATATATTCAGAAGAACATGAAAAAGTACGCCCTTCGCGACGACCGTATTTTTCATAGTGATACAATGGATTCATGCCACATTTTCGAACGTCGGGATTGGCTTTTAAATATTGGACCGTATTAAAGTTTGGACCCGGGTTGCGCAATTCGCGCACACCATATCGAATGTAATGCTTTACCGGGTCCATTTTTGCATGTGCAACATCAAGATATGTTTCAAGATACCATTTCGAATCAAAAAATTCAGAATTACGAATAATTTTATATTCCTTGGTCATGGTGTGATTATTAAATAAGTGCATTTTACTGTCCCATAAACTGTTACGTGAATTTTTACAAATATTAAACCATACATAGAATACATTCAAGGAATAACAAGCCATTTACCATAAGACAATATTCCCACACAAAATAAAAAAACGACATCGTTTGATG
>JAGBGA010000014.1 GCA_017936185.1 Alphaproteobacteria bacterium
CGATTGGTTAACGTCGCCAATTCCGTTGATATTCCGCGCACAGACGCTTCTGTTGACGTTGCAGACGCCATCAATATTTCAACCGCATCGGTCAACTTGCGCGATTGTTTATCAATTGACGTTTCGGCCAATCGCACTTGTCCGGCAACAACATTGGCGGTATTGGTCAAAGTGTTCATCTGGCTGGTCAGTTGCTTTTTGGATTGTTTGCTGAACAATTCAAGTTTTTCCAAATACCCATTCAACAATCTGTCATTACGCACCATTATATCTTCATAATTTGCCGCCGCCGTCTTGACATTATCAAATCCATTTGATGTCGACTGGGCCAATTCTGATATTTTTTCTTTCATGGTTTCGGATTCTGTTGTTATATTCTTCATCTGTTCTGCATTCGAAGAAAATTCATTTTGCAAGTGTTCCGACAAAGTCTTTCCACTTTCAATCCAAGAATCTATCTGGGTTTGAATTTGTGTTGTGCGTTCTGTTGTATCTTGTGTTGTTGCATCAATTTTCGCCAATATATCATTGATTGAAGCACCGAATCTGTCGGTCGAAGATTCTATATCTTTCCACGATTGCGAATCAACAATTTGCCCCAAACCTTGAACCGTATTGTCAAGCCGCCCCGACATGTTCGCCAATTTCTTGGTCGCATCTTCTGCCAACCCAACCAGTCTTTCATTCTGTTCGCCAAGTGCCTTTTTAAGTTCATCCGCAGCATTAATTTGCGCATTCAACGTATCGCGCATCGTTTGAAAACTTTGTTCAATTTTACTGATTTCTTCGTTTAATATCACATTAAGCACACGAACCGCATCGGCAACCTTGGCGCGTTCTGGGCGCATCATAATCGTCAACAAAGACTGCATAACCTTTTGCGATTTTCGCGACACAAAAAACAAAAACACCAGTGTTGCAAATAACAATCCCCCCAATACAGCCGCACCAACCAATAATACTTGTGTGATTTCCATTCCTTTCTCCCTTTACATTCATGCGCCGTTATAACGCTTGCAGTTCTTTTGGATTTATACTAAAATCCCAATCAGAATGCAAGGGCAGAAATGATAAAAAAACGAACACTTTCACCAGAACAAGATTTTGCTGCAAACCCACTTGAAAACATCTGGGTCCAGGCGAACGCCGGTACCGGCAAAACAAGTGTTCTTGTCCAACGTCTTTTGCGCATATTATTCCGCGCGCCCGACTGTGGAACATCAGGCATTTTATGCCTTACATATACAAATGCCGGGGCAGGCGAAATGCGCAATCGTATATTGTCTGCGTTGCGCGAATGGGCAAACGCAAGTGACGCAGACTTGCAAGACTTGCTTGACGGCATTGCAATAAACCAACCTGCAACCGCCCAAGACATAAATCGCGCACGTGAAATATTCTTTAAATTCATTGACCGCCCCGACATTTTAAAAATTAAAACAATTCATGGTTTTTGCGAAGAAATACTTCATCGCTTTCCGGTCGAAGCGGGCATTCCACCGTCATGGTCGCTGGTTTCGGACGCATCACAACGCGTTTTATTGCAAGACGCCTTTTCAAACTTGATAAACGGCCCGACACAAAACGAACATGTTCAAAACGCATTCGCACACATCGTGGAACGCACATCCGAAATGTACATGTCCGAAC
>JAGBGA010000015.1 GCA_017936185.1 Alphaproteobacteria bacterium
CAAGAATTCCATCGCTTCCAATGTTCCCATTGGGTTAATAATGCGACGCAACACAAACATCTTGGACAATATATCTTTACCAACCAACAAGTCTTCCTTGCGCGTACCCGATTTTGTAATGTCAATTGCCGGATACACACGTTTATCAGACAGCTTTCTGTCCAAAATAATTTCACTGTTTCCCGTACCCTTGAATTCTTCAAAGATAACTTCGTCCATCTTGGACCCTGTATCGACCAGGGCTGTCGCAATAATGGTCAACGACCCACCACCTTCGATATTACGCGCGGCCCCAAAGAAGCGTTTCGGACGTTGTAACGCATACGCATCAACACCACCGGTCAAGACCTTGCCACTTGATGGAACGCATGTGTTATACGCGCGCCCAAGACGTGTAATCGAATCAAGTAATATCACAACATCTTGCCCCGCTTCGACCAAGCGCTTTGCTTTTTCAATAACCATTTCTGCCACTTGGATATGGCGGGCGGCCGGTTCATCAAATGTCGAAGAAATCACTTCACCCTTTACACTGCGTTGCATATCTGTAACTTCTTCGGGGCGTTCGTCAATCAACAGCACAATCAGTTTCACTTCTGGATAATTTGTCGCAATACTGTGTGCAATATTTTGCAACATAACCGTCTTACCTGTACGTGGTGGCGCAACAATCAGTGAACGTTGCCCTTTACCAGTTGGCGAAATCAAGTCGATAACACGTGCCGACAAATTACGCCCTTTGTCTTTGTCATCTTGGACTTCCATTTTCAACTGTTCATCGGGGTAAAGCGGTGTCATATCATCAAAAGACACACGATGTTTTAATTTTTCTGGATTATCACCATTAACGCGTTCAATTGTTTCAAGCGCGAAATAGCGTTCTGTTTCTGCCGCGGGGGCTTGGATTTGTCCTTCGACATAGTCACCAGTTTTCAAACCATATTTTTTTATTAAATTTGGCGACACATACAAATCATCGGGCCCAGCCAAATAATTTGATTCTGGGGCGCGCAAGAATCCAAAGCCATCTTGCATACGTTCCAACACGCCATCACCAATAAGTGTTACTTTATTATCCGCCGCGAAAACGCGCATAACTGCAAATCGCAATTGTTGCACATTTAACTGTGCGGGGTTTTCAATTCCCATATCTTCCGCCATTTTCAGCAATTGCTGTGGCGATTTTGCCTTTAATTCATTAATATGCATAAAATATCCTTTTGTGGAAGTTTGCAACGTGGAACCACGTGCCATCAGTGCCCCAATTATACAACAAATTGACAAAAAAGTCAAGTATCATATAAAAAACCCGCCAATCGGCGGGTTTAAACAAAAGAAAGTTTTTATTAGAACAACTTGAACTTATAGTTTGTTCCGGCGCGGAATGTAACATTTGAATCAGACAAACCGGCGGCCGCATTTACCGACCAGTTATCTGTCAAGCCCATTGCCGCCCCCAGCGCAACTGCAGATTGGCTGTTATAATATCCATAACCACCACCAACAGAAACTTCGCCTTTGGCAACATTAGATACCGCAACCGAAGACATTGCCGCGGCACTTGCGATACCGGCCGACAATTCTTCTTCCAACGCATCTACTTTCTTGTCGGTATAATCATACGCAGACTTTAAAGACATAGTGTTTTTAGCATCTGCATATGCTTTGGCGGCCGACAGTGTCATTTCGTCACCGGCGATACGATTTGCAACTTCTTCTTCGATTGCCGCTGTATTCAATGCAATCTTGCCGTCTAATTCTGCTTCGGCGGCCGTCGCGCGTGCAACTTCGGATTCAATTGCAGTCTTGTTCGCAGCAATGTTTGTCGCGTTTACTTCAATTGCAGTCTTGTTCGCAGCAATATTTGTCGCGTTTGTTTCAATCGCAGTCTTGTTCGCAGCAATGTTTGTCGCATTCGTTGCGATATTTGATGCGTTTGTTTCAATCGCAGTCTTGTTCGCAGCAATATTTGTCGCATTTGTTGCGATATTTGATGCGTTTGTTTCAATCGCAGTCTTGTTTGCAGCAATGTTTGTCGCATTCGTTGCAATGTTTGTTGCGTTTGTTTCAATTACGGTTTTGTTATCGGCAATTGCTGTTGCGTTTACATCCAATTCAGAACGGATTGCACCACCCTGGGCCAATGCACTGTCAATCGCATCATTTGCCCCATCGGTTATTGTTTCCAAGATAGGCGCATCATAAACAGCTTTTGCATCATTTAACAATGTATCGTTTGCAGCATATGCGTCTTTGGCGGCCTGTTGTTTGGCTTGTGCCGCATCATATGCATTGGTTGCTGTACCAACTGTTGCAAAGAATCCATCCAATTCTGTAATTTTTGCACTGTCGTTATTAAATACAGTTTCTGCTGCGGCAAAATTTGCTTGTTCTGTTGTCCATTTGGCCCCAGTGTCTGCAACAGCGGCATCAACGGCGGCTTTGTCTGCGGTATATGCACCACGAACTTCTGTTAACAAATCAAATAACGCTTTGCTGCTTGTTTCTGTTGGTTCTTCTTGTGGCACGCCATTCAAAGTGTACGCCAAACCATCAGAAGACAATTTAAATGTTTGACCCTCGAAATCAAATTCATACAATGAACCGTCAAATGTTGTGTCGGCTGCACCATTTGTAATTGTCACTTCTGCACCACCTGCATAATCCGACAAAGTGTGGGTTTTAACCATATCTTGTTCTTCTGCACCCAATACAACTTCTTCACCTGCGCCGTTCAAATATGTATAATTATCACGACTTGCTGTTGCACCAGAAACGATTGTCTGTGTCGTTTTTACATTTACACCGTCTGCTGTTGTATCTGCCCAGAAATCAGATTGTGCCGGCACGCCTGTTGATAAATCAGCTGGATTTCCTTCGCGGTCGGTGTATGTAAAATCTGTCACAGATGGCGCTGTGTTATGGTCTGCAACAGTTGCAGTTGTACCATCTGATTTTATATATTCATATGGAACACCGGCCAATGCGTCGGCAATGTTTGCTTGCGTTCCGTCTGTTTGTGTATATTTACCGCCAAACGTAACATCTGTTGCGGCAAATGCCGGTGTCGACATTGCAATCGCAACCAACGAAGTTAAAAAAACATGTTTTTTCATTTTCTTTTCCCTTATTTAGTTTAATTAAACAAAAAACCGTCAAAGAAATGACGGTCAGGGGGTTAAGAAAATCATATATACGAATGACCCCCATGGCCTTTACGCGTATGCGCTGTTGTATAGCCATGGGCCCCCCGACCAAAAATCGGGAAGAATATTTTGCAAAATAAAAAGCGCATCCGCGCCCTGGTTAACTTATTTTGCCAAAGTCGGATTCAACGTTCCAAAGAACATCGCGTATATAAAGGATTTCTTACGTCCCTGAACCAACATCCCTGATGATTCAAGACAAATTATAAAATAAAATTCACAAAAAAACAAGATAAAATAACCGTACAATAAAAAACCGCCAATCGGCGGTTTTTTCTTAAAAACGATATGACCCAGAAACCCTGATATTATGTAATTGAATATCACTGTTATACTGATAACGATAATCAATTCCAAACTGAACCCCATTGGCCGACAGCATTTCAACACCACCACCAATATTTGCCCACAATGGATTAATATCAACATCATAATCGGTATATACATCCGACGGTGCAAACTTGTACTGGGCACTGTCTGGGATACCCGCAACATCATATTCAACACCAATCGATGCATATGGACGAATCTGGAACCATGCCGATGGATATATACGCTTTTGTGCGGTCAATGAATACCCCGGCGTCAAGATAAAGTATCCATCGGATCTAAGGCGCATATAATCGTCACCTTCAACCTTTTCTTTTACATTGAACCCAAAATTATATCCCATACGTGCATACAAATTACCCACAACATATTGATTCAATATATCATGCATCAGTCCCCATTCTGAAATCAAGCTGAATGCACTGCCGTCACCATCAATACGCCCGACAAAGTTTTGGGTTCTGTCAACGTCAAACAAATGCAAATCCATGAATGCATTACCATAAAGACGTGTTTTTTCACCCAATATCTTCATCAAATACGCACCGAACGCAACACTTGTATCTGTGACATCAATGTTTACGTTTCCTGAAATCGATTGCCCCGGCAGATAGCCCAAATCCATCGCGTCATGTGAATCAGACATTGTACGCGAAACGCGTCCGGTCAACCCCAATACCAATGTATCAGATTCTTGCCAATCAAACCCACCCGAAACACTGAAACGATTTCCATCTGTATGCTTGCCATCGTCAATATTTTGAAAGAACATACCATAATCAACATCCAACCACGCTTTCTTTGGATTGCGATTACGATTCCATATAAATTCATCAAACATACGATCTTCGAACGAACGGAACGTTGTGTGTTCATTTATTGCAACGCCACCAACAATCTGTTCAATTTCACGCACCTGGAACAAGCGACTGAACCGCGCCAATCCGGTTGCATCTGTACTTTCGACATAATATTCCATGCGATTGTACAGTTCATTTGCCATCTGTTCCATATTTGTATCTTCAAAGACCAACGGAATTACTTCAATCGGTGTACTGTTCAAGAACTTTTTCTTGTACATTTGTCCCACCAACAAGTCATCCAATGCCCCCGCCGACACATATTCACCATCTGTGTGTCCCGGTTCACGTGCAACAATTGGTTGAATCTTCATATTTTCCAACAAAATCGGCCCACCAAAGCGCGGATCAAATACAACATACAAACTGTCTTTTTTACCGTCATCATCAGAATCGCGCACCGATATATACGCCGGCAAATCTTCATCTGTATCATTTTCATCTTTCAAAGATGTTAAATAATCGTAACAGATTGAACCATCGGCATTACAGAAATTAACATTCAAATTACGCAACTGTTCCAATTGCCCAAAGTTTTCAACGCCACCATCGGCATGGACCAACCAAATTGCCGTTCCTTGGTCAACCGCATCAAACAAAGAAATCCCGATGCGTCCATTGGCCAATTCACTTTGAACATTGTTACCCGAAAACGCATTTTCATCATATGCGACACCCGATGTAAAGACACCGCCAACTTGAACCAACGCCGCCCCATCAGACGCATTTGTAATTTCACCAAGTGTATTATCTTGGGCCAAGCTGACCTTTGACCAATAATTTATATCCGACGAACCGGCACCGGTCGCATATGGCAAAATCGCGGCATTCAAAGTACTGTTTGAATCAAAGGTATAATTTTTACCAACCACCATTTTATCCAAGCCAATAAAATCAACCCCACCCGAAACATTGCCATCAATTTCGGCACTTAACCACGCGATATTAACCGAACTTTCTTTAACCGGATTGCCATCGACATCCTTGCGAAGTACAAAGCGCAAATCATTCGCCACGACATCACCAGATACATCAATACTGTCTGTATTAACCGTTAACGTGCCCTTTTGATTGATACCCGATACCGTCAAACTGTCAACGGTAATATCATATTCATCTGATAAAATATTTATATCTTTGGCCAACAAATCACCGGCATAGTTCTGATATAACATTGCCCCCGGACTAAGCGCGGAATCAATATACGCCCCGGCCCCAGACAATAATACATCCCCACCATTTACCGCAAACGAAGAAACATTCAA
>JAGBGA010000001.1 GCA_017936185.1 Alphaproteobacteria bacterium
ATACCGGCCTGGTATCACCCACAAAAATTTTCAAATTTTTGCGGAACCCGAATACGGTATGACGGTGTGTGTGAGCTTTGTCGTCACCCCGACGAAGGTCGGGGTCCATTGTGTCAACAGATGTATGACAGGAACTTTTTATAAGTTTTTTATTCTTGAGGCACCGTTTGTCATCCCTGCGAAGGCAGGGATAGGGACCATACAGTGCCCGCACCGCGGGCGGTTTTAAGACCCACTCCTGCCTGCGCAGGAGTGACAAAGGGGTTTAAGAGTGTTTTTCTTGTAGTATGTTTTTTTGCAATGGATACCGGCCTGGTATCACCCACAAAAATTTTCAAATTTTTGCGGGGCCCGAATCCGGTATGACGATACGGGTAGTAAGGAATAAATGACCTGGATCCTGGGGTCAAGCCCCAGGATGACAGTATGAAGAGTAATGGCGTTTTCTTGTATGTATGACAGGAACTTTTTTATGGGTGAAAAAAATCCCCCAATCGGGGGATTTTTATAACTGAAAACAAAAAGTGGATTATGCCATTTTTGCAACTTTTTTCGCCAAGCGCGAAATCTTGCGTGCCGCGCGTTTCTTTGGCATAACTTTGCCCGCAGATTTCATAATCTTGCTTTCTGCGTTGCGGGTTGCAGATACAGCCGCCGCTTTGTCACCAGATTCAATGGCGACCTATGCTTTCTTGGTTGCTGTCTTAACCGCACTGCGACGGGCAGTGTTAATTGCATTTTTCTTGGCAGTTACCAAAATTCTTTTTTCAGATGACTTATGATTTGCCACGTTATTTTCCTTTTATTTTTGTTTTGATTTTGATATTTTATAAAAAACAAACACAAAATCAAGGAAAAATAACATGATTTATTTAATTGCTTTAATTGTTTCTTATTTATTGGGGTCTTTGCCAATGGGATTAATCTTTACCAAGTTAATGGGTAAGGGCGATTTGCGCAAGGTTGGAAGTGGTAATATCGGCGCAACAAATGTTATGCGGGTCGGGGGACTGCGTATGGCGGGGGCGGTGTGGCTGCTTGATATGGCCAAGGCAATCGCGGCGGTGTTTATTGGTAAATATGTCGCAGGCGACGCTTTTGGCGCGTGGTGCGGTTTTGTCGCAATTGTCGGACATTGTTACCCAGTGTGGCTGAAGTTCAAAGGAGGCAAGGGGATTTCTTCGCTGTTTGGTGTGATGTTGGCGGTCAGTCCAATGTCTTTTGTCGTGTGTGGGGTCGAATGGTTGCTTGTGGCGTTGACAAGTGGGATTTCTTCACTTGGGGCGACGGTTGTGTTCTGTTTAATACCGGTGTTGGGCTTTGCTATCAGTGTAAATGTAGGTTGGGCGTTCTTGGCAATTGGGGTGCTTTGTATGTGGCGGCATCGTGAAAATATTGGACGATTGATTCAGGGCAGCGAATCTAAAATCGAATGGAAGTGGAAAAAATAATGTGAAAAAAAGTGGTTTTTTACCACTTTTTTTATATTTGTTCTTTTTTTAAGGGCCTGTTTGTGGTATAATACGTGGGAAATTAATAAAGGAAGAGAGTATGAAAAAAATCGTTTCTTTGATTGTTTTGTGCCTTATGGCGGAATCTGCAATGGCGGCAATGACACCGGCATCAGGGCGTGGACGTCAACAGGCTTCTTATGGCCAGGCAACAGGACGCGTGGGAATGATGAATGCAGGAAGTAATAATATGCGTGCCGCTTCGATGAAAGTGCAGAGTATGTCAAGTGAAGCAACCGTTGGTAAGTCAAGCTTGAAAGCCGATAATGTCGAAGCAGATATCGCAATAAATGACGAAACACAAATTATGGGTGATGTCCCAGCACCAGAAGCAGAACCAGAAAAAGATATGCGCGAAAAAGAAAAAAAAGTCTGCTTGGCCAATAATATTGGTGTGGGGAATACTTTTGTTTGGGCGTCGCGTTTCAGTGATACAAGCAGCTATGTCACCATGATTGAAGATGTCGAAGAACCAGAAAATAATGTATGCTTTGTAAAGGTGGAAATGAAATCGACAGATCCGAAAATTGATGTGTCGGATATCCCAGGTAAGTACTTTGTTATGGGGGAAAATATTACATGTGGTGCATGGACCGATGAAGAAGCGTTGCGTAAACGTATATTGGATGCAAAAAAGTCTGCACGTACGTGGGCAACTGTTGGTGGGGTTGTTGGTGGCGCTGCGGTCGGTGTTGGTGCAATGGAATTGTTTGGAAACAAGGCGATTGGTGGGGCGGTTGAAGGACAATATTCGATGAATGAAAGCGAACTGTTGCGTTCACAGTTGTTGGTGCTTAAAAAAGATAACCCAACCGAATATAATAGATATGTAAGTGCACTGAAAGATGTTGAAAAACTGTGCGAAGATGCGTCTGTTAAAGATTATGACGATGATACAAGAAATATATGCACAAAATACAGTGGGCTGCTGGGCAGTTTGAATTCTGTAAAATAAATAAGAAAATCCGCCTTGGCGGATTTTTTTATGGGTGTCAGATTTGGCTTTATTTAATATGTATATTTTCTTATTATATAAAGTATGTCAGATTTGTTTAATAAATTATTAATACTTAGAACACCAAAAATTGGGCCGGCAAAATATGCAGATTTGCTGAAACGTGTCGGGTCGGTCGGGGCGGTTGTTGATTTTTTAAATCCATCCCAAGATGCGCGTGATGCAGTAATGCGTGAAATGGAACGCGCAAATGATTTAAATATAAAATATATTTCAGATGATGATGATTTATATCCAAACGCATTGCGTAATATGAAAAATCATCCGCCGGTTATAACCGCACGTGGAAATATGAAAACATTGAAAAAGAAATCTGTTTCAATTGTGGGAACGCGGCATGCAACCGCAAATGGAATGAACTTTGTCGCAGATATTGCGCATCGCTTTGCGGAAAATAATTTTGCCGTTGTGTCGGGAATGGCCATTGGAACAGATACCGCCGCGCATCGTGGGGCATTGCGTGCAGAAAACGATTCGGCAACAATTGCAGTCTTGGCCGGTGGGGTGGACTATGTGTGGCCATTGGAAAATGAAGCGCTTTATTATGATATATTGGCGCGTGGTGTCATAATAAGTGAAATGCCAGTCGGTTTTGTGCCGATTACAACAAACTTTGCCCAGCGTAACCGAATCGTTGCCGGAATGTCAGATACATTTATCCTTGGGGAAGCGGATATGAAATCTGGTTCAATGATAACCGCCCGATTCGCAGTCGATTTTGGGCGTGATGTTTGGGCAATTCCATCACACCCGTCGGATTCCCGCGCAATGGGGCCGAATTCCTTGATTCGGACAGGTGCGGCAAAACTTTGTTCCGGTGTGTCAGATTTTTTCGTGTGTGAAAATAAATCACCATCATCGAAAAAAATATCAGAAAAAAATGAAACGGAAAATAGTCTGATTGATGCATTGGGAACAATTCCTGTGTCAGAATCTGTATTGGCACAGGTTGTCAAAAAAACAGTTCCGGAAATTAAAGCAGAATTAGTTGTCTTGGAACTGCAAGGAATTGTGCGAAAAGTCGATGGTGGATATATTCGCGCATGATGATTTTTATGTATATACACTGTATATACAAATGGCAGAAAACAGCCAAAAAAACGAATCGTTGTCAAAAAATAAAAGTTCATTTTTTGATTAAGATTTACTTGTAAACTGAAATTTATCTTATAAATTATCAGACGTATCCAAAACAAAAATAAACAAAACGAGAGAGTTCAAAAAAGTAGGACAAATAGATATCTTTTTCTGGGTAAAAGAAATAAGAAAATGATATTTTTATAAAGGATAAAGAAAACATTTTTAAACTTTGAAAATGTGAAAAATAAATCCGAAAAAAATATTGTTTTTGACAAGAAAGGAACAGAAAGTGATATCGAAATAAAACAAATAAATGTCTTTTCCGATAAGGAAAATTGGAAATGATGTTTTTTTTGTAGGTGGTTTTTATAACCTTGTTCACGCAGGAAACTCTTTGAAGGGAAGGAAAGGAGAAAACGGCATGCAAACGGCGGCAAAAACACAAATGACAAACTTGGAAACAATCAAGGGGGCCATTGCCGCAAAAGTTGATGCCGCGACATTTACATCTTGGATTGCACCGTTGAATTTTGATGTTGTTGATGGGTGCTTGGTTTTGGGGGCGCAAAATCAATTTTCTGCAGATTTTATTTCAAGTGTTCATGGCGGAATGTTGGCAAGTGTGGCGTCTGAATTTGGTTTGGGGTTAAATATTGTTGTTAATAATTCAAATGCACGTGTGACAACAAAAATTGCAAATGATAATAACACCCAAGTTTATACACCAATTGCAGATACAACAGTTGAAAAAAATAATTCAAATGCGTTTGATGCGTTTGTTGTTTGTGATGAAAATTTGTTCGTTGTGTCGGCATGTAAAAAATTGGCGGCCGGTATGGTACCTTTTTCACCATTGTTTATTTATGGGGCGGCCGGTTGTGGCAAGACTTTGTTGGCAGAATGCATTTCGGGGGCGGCAAATGGACGCGTGGTTAAAATGTCTGGGGCCCAGTTTGTGTCCGAATTTTCACGCAGCTTGAAAGACCATAATGTTTTTGCATTTAAAGATTTTTGTCGTAACTGTGATACGTTTATATTGGATGATGTTCAGGCGTTATCTGGTAAAAAAGCATCAACAGAAGAATTCTTGCAGTTGGTTGTTGATTTGCGTAATGCAGGTAAAAATGTCGTTTTGACGGCAAATGCCGCGCCAAATAATTTGACCGGTTTTGACAGACGTGCGCAATCGTTGTTGGCGTCGGGATTGGTTGCAGATGTTGTTGCACCGAATGCACATGTCAAGGCGACAATGTTGGTGCGTGCAGGTGTAAAGTCAGATGTTGCAAATGCGCTGGCTGCACGTATTGCAAATGACGGTCATTTGGTTGCGGGCGTTGCGACAAAAGTTAAGACATATGCAGAATTGATGGGTACATGTGTTGATATGGAAATTGCGTCACGCTTGTTATCAGATACATTACAGGCGGCAAAAACACCGGTTGCGATGGTGCGTGATATGTGTGAAAAGTTGGCGGTGTCTTATGATGCGGTATGTGGTAATGGGCGCAGTCGTAATTTGGTTTTGGCGCGTCAGATTATGATGGTTGTGTTGAAGAATGCGACAAGTTTATCTTTGTCAGAAATTGGTAATTTTGTTGGTGGGCGCGATCATGCAACCGTTTTGTATGCAATTAAACAAATTGAAAAAGCAAAACAGAATGATTTGGTTTTGTCGGCACAAATCCAACAATTGATTGATGAAGCAAAATAAAAAATATCCCCATGAATGGGGACCTTTTTTTATTTTTGATGTGCGGAGTGTTCTTGGAATAGCTTTTTACGCAGGGCAAGTTGTCTGTGAAAGTCGCGGCGTGTTGCGTGATTTAAATGTGACAAGTAGTTTCCTTGGTAGTTATCAAATACATAAACATAATGAGGGAACAATAATAAAACAGGGTTGTTTGTTTCTTTGTCCAGGTATTCGATAATAGTTGCCGAAATCTTTTCGCCAAGTATTTGTTTAAATGTGTTTTGGTTCGCCGCCATTTGGGTTGCCGCAGGGTTTGGAAATGGATGACATGTTATCATGCCACTGCCATCATTTTTGTATGGGGCGCCGTTCAGCGTTTCAACGCCAAGTGGGGTTTGTTGGCAAAGACTGAACAATGTTGCATCATAAAATTGCGAGAATTTGATACAATATGTATTTTTTTTCTTTTTACTGATGTGATTTGCCGATATGCCGTCTTTTAAAGATTCCTTTACTGTGAGGACTGGAATCTTTTTGCTGAATAATTTCATTTGCGTGCCTTTTTGTTGTGTTGTTTGTATGTTATATAGCACAAAAGCGTAATATGTCAACAAAATAGATAAAAAATATATCGGGGTTTCCCCCGATTGTTATACGAACAAGTCTTTTACAAATTGGGCGTGTTCGGTTATGAATTTGAATCGGAATTCGGGCTTTTTACCCATTAATTCAGAAACGATTGTACGTGTTTTTTCGGTGTCTTCGGCGCCTTCTTCGGTGCGTGGGGGCAAATCAACACGTATTAATCGACGTGTCTTGGGCGACATGGTGGTTTCTTTTAACTGATTTGGCATCATTTCACCAAGTCCTTTGAATCGCGATATTTCGACTTTTTTATTTTTGTATTTTCTCGCCTTCAGATTTTCAAGTTCTTCGTCGGTGTCGACGTATATCGATTCGGTGCCATGGGTTAATTTGTATAATGGTGGACATGATAAGTACAGGTGGCCACCATAAATTAACTGGGGCATGTATTGGTAAAAGAATGCCATTAACAGTGATGCAATATGGCTGCCGTCGACGTCGGCATCGGTCATGACGATTATTTTTTCATAGCGTAATTTATCTTCTTTCCAGTCACG